>DAOUGF010000657.1:0-4598 GCA_034429295.1 Chloroflexaceae bacterium | reverse complement strand
CCGCTGCTCGCCGCCGTCGGCGGCAACCCGAAGGCGCTGGAAGTGGCCCTCGGCGCCCTCAAGTATGGCACCCGCACGCCCGCCCAGCTGATCGAGGTGTTCGCCGCTGCCCGGGGCGCGCCCTTCGATGAGCTCTTCGCCCGCTGCTGGTCCATGCTCGACGGGCCCGCGCGACAGCTGCTGCTCGCCCTCGCGCTCTTTAGCGGCGCCGCCACCGGCGAGGCCCTCGCCGCCACAGCCGGCGTCCACGGCGTCGCCTACGAGCGGGCCATGGAGCTGCTGATCGACCTCGCGCTCGTGAGCCGCCAGGGCGACGCCGCGGCGGCCCGCTACGGGCTGCACCCGCTGGTGCGCGCCTTCGCCGGCGCCAGGCTGCGGGAGCGACCTGACGTTGAGCTGGAGGCCCGCGGGCGCCAGCTCGCCTGGTATAGCGCGCTCGCCGAGCAGGTCGGCTACTGTTGGGATGAGCTCGAGCGGCTCGAGCTGCTCGACCCAGAACACGAGACGCTGACGGGGCTGATCCGCTGGTACGCGGCGCGGGGCCGGCATGCCGAGCTCGCCCGGCTGGTGCGGGGCGTGGACTATTTCTACTACATCCGCGGGCTCTGGGCCGAGGCGGCCGATGCGAGCGCAGTGCGCGCCGTGCTGGCGAGCCAGGATGCCGGCCCGGAGGCGGCCCGCTCGCTGGCCTATCACCTCCAGATGCTCATCCGCCAGGGCCAGCGAGAGGCCGTCGCCGAGGGGCTGCCGCGGTTGGCCGCGCTCGCCGAGGCCCAGGAGCTCCCCGCCGACGTGCTGTTCGAGGTCCGCTACACCCAGGCCCTCTACCTGATGCTCACAGGCGACGACGCTGGGGCGGCGGCGCTCTGGCGGGCCGCGCTATCCCTCGCCGCCGAGGTATCAGTGCGGGCCCACGCCGTTGCACGGGGCTGGCTGGCGATCTGTTGCTACCGGCGCGGCCAGGCGGAGGAGGCCCGCGCCCTCTGGGAGGCGGTGCTGAGCGACGCCAAGACGAGCCGCTTCCAGCGGGGGATCGTCAGCTCACAGCTCGGGCTGGCGCGCCTCGATCTCGACCGGGGCGACGCGGCGGCGGCCCGCGGGCGGCTTGACCATGCCCGGCGCATCGCCGCGCAGTACTGCGACCGCGGCGCGCTTGCGGAGCTCGACAGCCTCGACGCCCGCTATCACGAGCTGTGTGGCGACGATGCCGCGGCCGAGTTCGCCCGCGCTGCGGCCCGCGACGCCCTGGCCCGCATCGGCGTCACGCCGGAGTTGGGCGCCGGCAGGATCTCAGGTTAGGCCGAGCAGCCGCCTAAGCCAGGTGCGAGCCCGCCTTGCCGCCAGCCGCATCGTCCACGCCCGGCGCAGGCGCCGGATGATCACCGTGCCCGACCTCGTCATCTCCGTCGGCATCGTCTCTCCTCCCATCGTCCTCCACTCCGCCTCAGAGAAGCGTAACTGGCGCCCGTCTCCTCGGCGTCCACCGGTGTGACCGGCGTGCAGCGTGCAATGGACGTGCAATGGACGCCCACGGTGACGTGGCGCGGACGATGCGTGTGTAGGCTGACCCTGCACGAACGGCACAGTCCAATACGCACAGGAGGAGCGATGAGCATCTGGACCCCTGACCCCACCTTCTATCCGTCGCCGAAGCAGGCGATGGCTGCGCCCCGCGAGGAGCTCGCCTATGTGGCCGTGATCGACCCGACCTTCCAGCGCCCCGACGCCCTCGCGGTGCTCGATGTGAACCCGGCTTCGCCGACCTACGGCCGCGAGATCAGCCGCATGGAGCTGCCCTACGCCGGCGATGAGCTGCACCACTTCGGCTGGAACGCCTGCAGCGCGGCCCTCTGCCCGACCATGCCCCACCCGCATGTCGAGCGCCGCTACCTGCTGATCCCCGGCCTCCGCTCCTCGCGCATGTATGTGGTCGATACCAAGCCCGACCCCCGCCGGCCGCGGCTGGTGAAGACGATCGAGCCAGACGAGCTGATGGCGAAGAGCGGCTACAGCCGCCCCCACACCCTCCACTGCGGCCCCGACGCCATCTACGTCAACGCCATCGGTGCGCCCGACGGCGACGGCCCCGGCGGCATCTTCGTGATGGATCACAAGAGCTTCGAGATCAAAGGGCAGTGGGAGAAAGAGCGCGGCCCCCAGCAGCTCGCCTACGACTTCTGGTGGCACCTCGGCCACGACACCATGATCACCAGCGAGTGGGGCACGCCCAATATGGTCGAGGCCGGCGTGAACCCCGAGATTCTGCTCAGCGGCGGCTACGGCCATCAGCTCCACGTCTGGGATCTGAAGACGCGCCGCCACCAGCAGGCGATCGACTTGGGCAAGGAGCACCAGATGGTGCTGGAGCTGCGCCCGGCCCACGACCCCAACAAGGCCTACGGCTTCGTGGGCGTGGTGACGAGCCTGAAGGACCTCTCGGCCTCGGTCTTCCTCTGGTACCGCGATGGCGGGAAGTGGGCTGCCCGCAAGGTGATCGAGGTGCCCGCTGAGCCGGCCGACCCCTCCCAGCTCCCGCCGGCGATCCAGCCCTTCGGCGCCGTGCCGCCCCTCTGCACCGATATCAACCTCTCGGTGGACGATCGCTTCCTTTACATGTCGAACTGGGGCACCGGCGAGCTGCGCCAGTACGATGTGTCCGATCCTTTCAACCCGCAGCTGACCGGCAGCGTCCGCATCGGCGGGATCGTGAGCAAGGCCGGCCACCCCGCGGTCGACGGCCCGCTCAACGGCGGCCCGCAGATGGTGGAGATCAGCCGCGACGGCCGGCGCGTCTACCTGACCAACTCGCTCTACGCCACTTGGGACGCTCAGTTCTACCCCGAGGGCATCCGTGGCTGGGCGGTGAAGCTCGATGTGGGCGAGAACGGCGGCATCGCTCTCGACCCGAACTTCTTCGCCGACTTCGGCGCGATGCGCCCGCACCAGGTGCGGCTGCAGGGCGGCGACGCCTCGTCCGACTCGTTCTGCTACCCGGACTAGCGGTGACAAGGGGAACGCCCTCGCTTCGCTCAGGCGAAGGGACAAGGGGAACGCCCTCGCTTCGCTCAGGCGAAGGGACAAGGTAATATCCTGACAGTGCCGACAGGCGCTCCCCGTCCCCTTGTCCCCGTGTCCCCGTGTCACCCCCTCACCTTGTCCATCCTGTCACCCCGTCACCTTGTCACACGAGAGGAGCGCCTGATAATGGACACCCTCTGGCCTTGGATCGTGCTCGCGCTGCTTGGGGCCTACCACGGGCTGAACCCGGGGATGGGCTGGCTCTTCGCGGTGGCTCGCGGGCTGCAGGAGCGCTCGCGCGCCGTTGTGCTGCGCTCATTCGTCCCGATCGCCCTCGGCCATATGGCCTCGGTCGCTGCGGTGGTCGCCCTCTTCTTCGCTGCGCAGCCCTTCATCTCCGCTGAGTTGCTGCGGATGGCGGGAGCTGTCATAGTGCTGGCCTTCGGCATCTACAAACTCATAGCCCGCGCCCACCCGCGCTGGGTCGGGATGCGTGTCGGCGCGCGGGAGTTAGCCCTCTGGTCATTCCTGATGGCCACGGCCCACGGTGCAGGGCTCATGTTGGTGCCCGTGCTCGTCTACATGCCCGCCGGCTCCGCCCACGCGGCCCATGTCGCGCCGGTCGCGTTCGCCGCCGAGTTGCAGGCGGAGCCTTCGGCGAGCGGGCAGCCGGCCCACGATCACGGCGATCACGCCGGCGGCGCCCACAGCCACGGGGGTCACAGCCACGGCGATCACCTGGCGGGTCAGACGGGCGGTCTGGCGGCGGTCGCCGTCCACACAGCGGCGATGTTCGCAGTGATGGCTGCGGTGGCGCTGCTGGTGTACGAGAAGCTGGGGCTCGCCGTGCTGCGGCGCGCCTGGTTCAACCTCGACCTGCTCTGGGCGTGGTCGCTCATCCTCGCCGGGGCGCTGTCGCTGCCGCTACCGCTCGGATGAGCCAGTGGGCGGTGCCCTGCTCCCTCGGCCCCTGGGCGCTCCTGGCGGGGCGCTACCCCATGCCCCTAGCACCTGCGCGGTAGGTGGCAGCGGCGCGCTGCGAGCGGATGTAGGCGGGCTCCGCTCCCTGCACCCCGCCGGAGGTGGGTACTCACCTGCGCGGTGGGCGGCAGCTTGCACGGTGCGAGCGGATGCAGGCGGGCTCTGCCCCCTGCACCCCCGCCGGAGGGGGCGGCTGCCCCCTCCGGACCACCCCCAAGTAGGAGGGCCGTACCGTGCCGGCGGCTGGCGGCGTACCCGTCTCATTCTCGGGCAGAGCCATCCGCCTCGGCCGGTGGCGAATCTACGCTCGGGGTGGTGTGCGAGCATCGGTTGTGCCGTCCGCTGAGCGGATGGGCGCCGGCACGCCGGAATGGACAGGGCGCAACCAGCGGGTGTGGGCCACTGTGCTTGGCCAAGGCTTAAGCCCGTCGATGGGACGAGGTAGCAGATCAGCGGCGGCACGGCACTGGCTTCCGACTTGGGGTCCAGGGGCAAGGCCCCATGTGAATCAAGATTAGGCTCGACAAGGAAAGCTCCGATTTGGCAGGATGAGGGTGAGTGCCACCACCAGCCAAAGGAGCTTTCCAATGAGCAGCATA
>DAOUGF010000656.1:0-8136 GCA_034429295.1 Chloroflexaceae bacterium | reverse complement strand
TCGTAGCCGACGGGCGGCGGGCCGTTGCGGAAGAGCTCCCAAACCATGATCCGCGTCTCGTCGTCGAGAAGCAGCGTGGCGCGACACTCGGCGGAGCAGGTATCGTGGGAGGGCGCCCAGTAGCTCACCGAGACGTGGGGGTTTGCCTCCAGGTGGGCGCGCTTCACCGGCGTCGGGCTTGTGCCGACCCAGCCGACCAGCCGCTCGCCGTCCCACTGCCAGATCGGGTGCAGGATGCGGCTGCGCGGCCGGCCTCGCCCATCCACGGTGGCAACGTTGCACCAGACGATCCGGTGGGCCATCTCCACAAAGGCCGGCGCGACGCTCGCAAGCTCATTCACAAGGCGCTCCTTCTCCTCAGTTCAAGGTGACCATATGCCCTATGATACAGCCTATGCCGCCTTCTGTGCGACCCATCCCACCCGCCGGGCTCTCATCGCCGGCCACTGCTGGCACTACATCGACGCGGGGGCCGGCGCGCCGCCCTTAGTGATGCTGCCGGGCGGCTTTGGCGAGGCCGCCACCTCCTGGCGCTACATCCTAGCGCTGGCTCCGCTCCGCCGGGTGATCGCCCTCCACTATCCGCCGGGCATCGCCACGATCGCCGGGCTCTGCGACGGCCTGGCTCTCCTGCTCGACCGGCTCGGCGTGGCTCGTGCCCATCTCCTTGGTGGCTCGGCGAGCGGCTTTGTGGCCCAAGCCTTTGCCCGGCGCCACCCCGCCCGCGTCGCCTCCCTGATCCTCGCCCAGAGCGGCGCGCCACGGCCGGCTCGCGCCACGCTCAGCCGCGCCCTGGCCGCCATCGTGGCGCGCCTCCCCATCGCCGCGGCCTTCGCCGCGCTGCGCCTCGCCAGTGCCTGGTTCTTGCGGGGCTCCGCCCCGGAGCGCCGCTTCTGGCGCAGCCACTTCGATATGGTCGTGGCCGCTCAGACGCGCGAGGCCCTGGTGAGCCGCTTCTTGCTTGCCGCCGACTTCGACGGGGGCTACAGGCTTCACCCCGCAGACCCCGACGCTTGGCATGGCCCTGTGGCCATCCTCGAGTCCGCCAGCGACGGTCTCGTGGGCGCAGGCGAGCGGGCCGCGCTGCGGGCGCTCTATCCCCAGGCCCGCGTCTACACCCTCTCCGGCGGCCACCACGACAGCGTCTTCCACCCGGAGGCGCAGATCGCGCAGATCGCCTGCATCCTGGCCGCCCATGCCACGGCGGAGGCGAGCTGAGCGCACGGCGCGCCCACCATTGACGGGCCGGCGAAGCGCGCTATACTGAGCCTATCCCAACGATCCAACAACTTCCTACCGGCACCGCAACTCCTACCGGCACCGCTGCCGTCGCCTATCCCTGGTCGTAATGTCGCGCCAGTAAGCGAAAGGAGGAGCCGTGAGCGATTCGTTGGCCCCGCCCCAGGTGGCAACTGCGACGGCCCGCCCACCGGGCCGCGCCGAGGTGATGGAAGTCCTCGGCCGCTGCTACGACCCCTGCTGCAAAGAGAGACAGGTGAGCGTGGTCGACATGGGCCTTGTCGAGCGCGTCGCCGTCGACGGCCCCAAGGTCGATATCGACATCATCCTCACGACCGGCTGGTGCCCCTTCTCCATGCACCTCCTCACCATGATGGAGGAGGAGGTCGGTAAGCTCGACGGCGTGGAGGAGGTGGCGGTGCGCATCACCTGGGATGTGCCCTGGTCGCCCGAGCGCATGTCGGAGGAAGCCCGCGCCAAGCTGCGCCTGCCGATGGAGCAGTTGCTGCCGCTGCGGGAGGCCCGCCTCAAGGCAAGGAGGCCCCAATGATCGGCGATGCCTTCGTGTTCGACTGCGTCTGCCACGTCTTTAACTTCGACCGGAAGAACGCCATCGGGAAGCCCGGCGAGCTCTTCATCGATCATCTCTACGCTTTCCACCAGGTGCTCAACGCGCCTGGCGAGCGCACCCTCTCCGCCGAGGAGTATATGCGCGAATGGACGGTGGACGAGATCGCGCAGATGGTCTTCGAGGAGAGCCCCACCGATATGCTGGTCGCCCAGCCCCTCCCACTCACCGACCTCTTCCACGACGGCCTCTCCAAGTGGGAGAAGTGCGCGGAGATGGCCCGGAAGTACAGCGATCGGGCGGTCTTCTGGGGCTCGATCAACCCCCTCGAAGGGAAACGGGCCCTGGACCTGATGGAGATCCAGGTGAAGGAGTTCGGCGCGAAGGGCTTCAAGCTCTACAATGTGCGCTACGACTACGGCCAGCCCTTCCCATGGCGCATGGACGACCCGCGGGTGGCCTTCCCGGTCTTCGAGAAGGCCCTTGAGCTCGGCGTGAACCTGATCGGCGTCCACAAGGGCGTGCCCCTCGGGCCCCAGCCGATCGAGCATACCCAGACCTGGGACATGGACGGCGCCGCCGCCAACTTCCCCGACATCAACTTCGTGATCTTCCACGTCGGCCTGCCCTTCATCGATGAGGTCTGCTGGCAGCTGGTGCGCTACCCGAACCTCTACGCCTCGATCGCGGCCACCGTGAACTTCGTCACCCGCTCGCCCCGCGTTTTCGCCGAGAATATGGCCAAGCTGCTCTTCTGGTGCGGCGAGGACAAGATCATCTACGGCGGCGAGACGCCGATCTGGCATCCGCGCGGCGCGCTGAAGGCCTTCTGGGAGTTCGAGTTGCCGGAGGATATCGCCACCGGCTACGGCTGCGGCCCGCTCACTCAGCAGGCCAAGCGCAAGATCCTCGGCGAGAACCTGCTGCGCCTCCACGGCATGGACCTCGCCGCCACCAAGGCGAAACTCGGCCTCACGGCATAGGCGCCGGCTGCCTAGTTGTGCAGCTCGGAAGTGGGATGGGTGACGACCGACGACAGACGACAGACCACCGCCGGGCAGCCGCGGGCGGTCATCGGTCGTCTGTCGTCGGTGATCCCTTCGGCCCTACGGGCCTACCGAGAGCTTTCTGTGGTCCATATAGAGCCAGGCATCCCTCAGGGATGCCTGGCTCTCGCTGCTCTACTTGGGCACGAGCGCGATATTCGCCTGCATCAGCTGCTCGGCCTGGGCGGGCTCGAGGGCCTGGGAGAAGAGCCAGCCCTGGCCGAACTCGCAATGCATCGCCAGCAGCAGTTCGGCTTGCTCGCGGGTCTCCGTGCCCTCGGCCACCGCCCGCAGTCCCAGCGTCTGTGCCAGCGCGAGGATGGTTCGCACGATCTCGCTCCGCTCGCCAACCTCGCCGATCTGGTCGATGAAGCTGCGATCGATCTTCAGCACATCGATCGGCAGGTTCTGCAGATAGCTCAGCGACGAGTAGCCGGTGCCGAAATCGTCCATACAAACCTGGATGCCGGCCCCGCGGAGCTGCTGAAGGATGTCGGTGGTGCGCTTGCTATGCTCCAAAAAGGTCGTCTCGGTGATCTCGAGCTTCAGTGAGGAGGGGGGCAGGTTCGTCTCGGCGAGGATCCCCATGATCTGCTCGACGGCGTTGGGCTGGTGGAGCTGCTTGGCCGAGACGTTGACGGTGACCCAGAGGTGGCGGGCGTGGGGGATGTCCCGGTGCCAGCGGCTGAGTTGGGCGCAGGCCTCGCGGAGCACCCACCAGCCGATCGGCACGATCAGGCCCGTCTCCTCGGCAAGCTGGATGAAGCTGTTGGGGTAGAGCAGCCCGCGCTGCGGGTGCTGCCAGCGGAGCAGGGCCTCCAGGCCCACCGGGCGGCCCGTGGCCAGCTCAACGATCGGTTGGTAATGCAATCGCAGCTCGTCGCGCTCGTAGGCCCAGCGGAGCGCCGACTCCAGCTGCAGCCGCTCGGTCGCCGCCGTGTGCATGGCCGGGTCGAACAGCACGGCCCGGGCCTTGCCGCCGAGCTTGGCGTAGTACATGGCAGTGTCGGCGTCACGCACCATATCCGAGGCGGTGTCGTAGCCGAGGCTGCTGTGGGTGACGCCGATGCTGGCCGTGGTGAAGACCTGCTGCTGCTCGAGGAGGACGGGGGCAGAGATCGCCTGCTGCACCCGCTCGGCCACCTCAAGGACAGCCTGGTCGAGGCCGATATCGTCGAGCAGAATGGTGAACTCGTCACCACCGTGGCGGGCCACGGTGTCGCCTGGCCGCACACACTGCTCTAAGCGCTCGGCGATCGTCTTGAGCAGCAGGTCGCCGGTGCTATGGCCGAGGCTGTCGTTGATCACCTTGAAGCGGTCGAGGTCGAGGAACATCACCGCGAACTGGTAGTCGTCGCTGCGCTTGGTGCGGCTCAGGCAATGCTTGAGCCGGTCGAGGAAGAGCGCCCGGTTCGGCAGGCCGGTCAGGCCGTCGTGGAGGGCGTCGTGGAGCAGCCGCTGCTCGGCCTGCTTCCGCTCGGTGATGTCGGTCTGCGAGCCGGCCATACGCACCGCCCGGCCGGCCTCGTCCCAGACGGCAAGCCCGCGGCAGAGCATCCAGCGGTAGTTGCCATCCTTGTGGAGGATGCGGTACTCCTGCTCGAAATGGGTGATCAGGCGCTGGAAGTGAGCAGCCAGGCGCACCTCCGTCAGCTCGCGGTCGTCGGGGTGCAGCCGCCCGAACCACTCGGCGGGATCGCTGCCGAGCTCATGCTCGGCGTAGCCAAGCATCTGCTTCCAGCGGGGCGAGAGATAGATCCGGTTCGCCGGCAGCTCCCAGTCCCAGAGGCCGTCGTTGGCGCCCCGGGCGGCCAGGGCGTAGCGCTCCTCGCTGGCGGCGAGGGCGGCCGTGCGCTCGGCCACCTGCCGCTCCAGCTGGGCTTGGTAGGCCTGCTCGCGGGCGCGGAGCCGCTGTCGCTCCAGGCAGGAGCTCACCCGGGCGGCGAGGAGCACCGGGTTGAACGGCTTGGAGAGGTAGTCGTCCGCCCCATCCTTGATGCACTCGGCGACCTTATCAATGTCCATCTCGGCGGAGATCATCACCACCGGCAGATGGGCCAGGGCCGGCGTGGCCTTGATCTGCCGCAGCACCTCGAGGCCAGACATCTCCGGCATCATCAGGTCGAGCAGCACGAGATCGATCCGCTCTTCCTGCAGCAGCGAGAGCGCCTCGGCGCCCCCGGCGGCCGTCAGGGTTTGGTGGCCGTTGAGGATGAGAAAGCGGGAAAGCAGCCGGCGCATGGTCTGCTCATCATCGACCACAAGGATAGTCGCAGGCTCGGTAGACATGTCTCTATTGCTCCTTGGGCCGCACATGCGCCGATGCGCGTCTTCGTCGATGCGTAGGCCAAACTATAGAGGCCCGGAGTGGTATAGTAGCCGAGCGGCGTTTCTTTCCTATAACCACTTTCCGGCGACGGCATGCTATAATCCCGCGTACAGTTGTATGCGTGAAAGGAGCCCTCAGTGGCTGTGAAACAGTGGAGCAGCCCGCCGGCGATGCAGATCGACCCGGCGAAGACGTACAAAGTGACGATGGAGACGAACAAGGGCACGATCGAGCTGGAGCTCTACCCGGCCCACGCCCCGATCACCGTGAACAACTTCGTGTTTCTCGCCAACGAGGGCTTCTACGATGGGGTGAGCTTCCACCGGGTGATCAAGGATTTCGTCATCCAGGGCGGCGACCCCACGGGCACCGGCTCCGGCGGTCCCGGCTACCGCTTTCAGGACGAGACCTACGGTAACCCCCTCACCCACGAGCGAGGCGTGATCTCGATGGCCAACGCCGGCCGCGATACGAACGGCAGCCAGTTCTTCATCGTCTATAAGCCGCAGCCCCACCTCAACGGCAAGCACACCGTCTTCGGCAGGGTGACGAGCGGTATGGACGTTGCTGACACGATCGTCCAAGGCGACAGGATGATCAAAGTGCGGGCCGAGGCCGTCTAGTGGGCTGGCACGCCCATCCTGAAGGTTGAGCGCTAGGGCGCCCCATCGTGAGCGTGCACGGTGGGGCGCCCTGCCATCTCCGCTTTGTTGCGGCATTCACCATTGACGCAGGGGTTAAAGCAACTATAATCTGTTCTTAACGACTTTCCCCGTTCCTACTCCCGCCCATTCCCGGGCGGCGCGTCGAGCATGTCAAGGAGGACAGCTATGCGGGCATACGGACCGGAAAGGCTACACAACATCGGCATATTCGGCCACCTCGGCAGCGGAAAGACAACGCTGACCGAGGCAATGCTGATGACCGCCCACGCGATCCCGCGGATGGGGCGCGTCGAGGATGGCTCGACCGTGAGCGACTACGATCCCGACGAGCACCGACGCGGGATGTCTGTTTCCCTCTCCGTGCTCCCCCTCGAGTGGAACGACGATAAGATCAATCTGATCGACACCCCTGGCTTCGGCGACTTCGCCGGCGATGTTGCCGCCGCCATGCGTGTGATCGACGGCGCCGTGATTGTGCTTGACGCCGCCGCTGGGGTCGAAGTGGGCACCGAGCTGGTCTGGGAGATGGCGGTTCAGAACAAGGTGCCGCGTATTCTGTTTGTGAATAAGCTCGACCGTGACAACGCGAACTTCTTCCGGGTGATCGAGGAGGCCCGCGAGCGATTGGACGCGGCTGTGATCCCGATGCAGATCCCGATCGGCACGGGCAAGGAGTTCAAGGGCATCATCTCGTTGCGGCAGCGGCGGGCTTGGATGGTTTCGCCGAAGCATGACGGCGGCTTTATCGAGGCAGATGTGCCCGCCGATCAGGAAGCGCTGATGCACGAGTGGCGCACCGAGCTGATCGACAAGATCGCCGCCACCAACGACGATCTGATCGAGCGCTACCTCGAGGGCGGCGAGGATGCCCTTACCCGCGAGGAGTTGCTGATCGGCCTACGGGCCGGCATCGCCGACGGCTCGATCGTGCCGGTCTTCTGCGGCTCGGCCCTGGAGGTGGCGGGCATCCAGCAGCTGCTCAACGGCATCGTGGACTCGATCCCCTCGGCTGCCCGCAAGCTGGTGACGGCGACCGATCTGGCCAGCGGCGAGACGATCACCCTCAAGCCCGAGAAGGGCGAGCCGGTGACGGCCCTGGTCTTCAAGACGATCTCCGACACCTACGGCAAGCTGAGCTACTTCCGGGTCTACTCCGGCGAGGTGCGGGCCAACACGCCGCTGCTGAACAGCCGCACGCGCAAGGAGGAGCGGATCGGCCATGTGTATATGGTGCGCGGCAAGGAGCAGTGGGATGTGGAGAGCGTTGGCCCCGGCGACATTGGTATGTTGACCAAGCTCGCCGAGACGGTGACCAACGACACCCTCTGCCCGCCCGGCAGGCCGCTGCAGCTTGAGCCGATCACCTTCCCCGCGCCGGCCTTTATCGCGACGGTGCGACCCCACAGCCGCGCCGACCTCGATAAGCTCGGCACCGCCCTCGGCCGGATGATCGAGGAGGACCCGACGCTGATCACCTCCCGCGATCCCCAAACGGGCGAGACGCTGCTCTCCGGCCTCGGCGAAAGCCACCTGCAGATCGTGGCCGAGCGCATGAAGCGCAAGTTCGATGTGAGTATCGACATCGACCTGCCCCGCATCCCCTACCGCGAGGCGATCCGCGGCAGGGCCGAGGCTCAGTACCGCCATAAGAAGCAGACGGGCGGCGCCGGGCAGTTCGCCGATGTGTCGCTGCGGGTCGAGCCGCTGGAGCCGGACCCGAACCGCGAGGATGGGCTGGAGTTCGTGAATGAGATCGTGGGCGGCGTGATCTCCCGCGGCTTCATGCCTGCGATCGAGAAGGGCGTGCGCGAGGCCATGGCTGAGGGCTTGCTCTCCGGCAGCCCGATCAGCGATGTGCGGGTGGCGGTGTTCGACGGCAAAGAGCACCCGGTGGACTCGAAGGAGATCGCCTTCAAGACGGCCGGCAAGGAGGCCTTCAAGTTGGCCGCCCAGAAGGCCGGC
Organism: Chloroflexaceae bacterium; assembly: GCA_034429295.1. Taxonomy (GTDB): domain Bacteria; phylum Chloroflexota; class Chloroflexia; order Chloroflexales; family Chloroflexaceae; genus OHK40. The sequence continues at coordinate 327 of DAOUGF010000656.1, read as the reverse complement.
ATCTCGATCATGGAGCCGATCTACAACCTCGAGATCATCGTGCCCGACCAGTACGCTGGCGATGTAATGAGCGACATGTCCACCCGGCGCGGGCGGGTGCTCGGCATGATGCCGGCGGGCGGCGGGCGCACCACAATCTCGGCGCAGGCGCCGCTCGCGGAGATCCAGCGCTACGCGAACGACCTGCGAGCGATCACGCAGGCTCGCGGCCGCTTCTCGATGACCTTCTCGCACTACGAGCAGGTGCCCGCCCACCTGGTAGACGGTATCATCGCGGCCCACAAGAAGGAGGCCGAGGCGGCCGCCCACTAGGAGCCGCCCGCCCCG
>DAOUGF010000655.1:0-1953 GCA_034429295.1 Chloroflexaceae bacterium | reverse complement strand
GCGTCGGCGAGCTCTCCGGCGGCCAGCGCAAGCGCGTCGCGATGGCCCGCGCCCTCGTCGATCGGCCCGACCTGCTCATCCTCGACGAGCCAACCAACCACATCGACACCGACACGATCGCCTGGCTGGAGGAGTACCTAGCCCGCATCCCCACCGCGCTGCTGCTCGTCACCCACGACCGCTACTTCCTCGATCGGCTCATCAGCCGCGTGATCGAGCTCGACCGCGGCCGCGCAACCGGCTACCAGGGCAACTACGAACGCTTCCTCGAACAGAAGGCCGAGCGCCTCCTTCGGGAAGCCGCCGCCGAGGAGGCCCGCCAGAACCTCTTGCGCAAGGAGCTCGCCTGGCTGCGGCGCGGCGCGCGGGCCCGCACCACCAAGCAGAAGGCCCACGTCGAGCGGGTGCACGCCCTCATGGAGCGGCGCCCCGACGCCGCCCAAGGCGTTGTCGAGATCGATACCGCTGCGGGGCGCCGCCTCGGCAAGCGCGTGGTCGAGCTCAGGCGCGTCGGCAAGAGCTACGGCGAGCGTCGCCTGATCGCCGATCTCTCCCTCGAGATCCGCAGAGGCGACCGCATCGGCATCATCGGGCCGAACGGCAGCGGCAAATCAACCCTCCTCAACATGATCGCCGGGCGCGTCACGCCGGACACAGGCGAGATCGTGATCGGCGAGACAGTCCACCTGGCCTACTATGACCAGGAGGCGGCGGGACTCGATGAGCGCATGCGGGTGGTGGACTACATTCGCGAGGCCGCCGAGCTGATCCGCGGCCGTGAGGGCGCGCTGGTGGCGGCGACCTCTATGCTCGAGCGCTTCCTCTTCACCCAGGAGCAGCAGTGGGCCTACATCTCCACTCTCTCCGGCGGCGAGCGGCGGCGCCTCTACCTCCTGCGCCAGCTGGTTGAGCAGCCAAACTTGCTGCTGCTCGACGAGCCCACCAACGACCTCGACATCCAGACCTTGGGCGTGCTCGAAGATTATCTCGACGAGTTCCAAGGCTCAGTCGTCGCTGTCTCTCACGATCGCTACTTCCTCGACCGGGTCGCCCAACGCACCTTCGCCTTCGAGGGCGACGGCCGGGTTGTCGAGTATCCAGGCGGCTACAGCATGTATCTCAGCTACCGCCCGGCGAAAGCGCCCGCGCCCCCTCGCAACGAGCAAGCCAAGGCAGCAGAGCGCGCAGCTGCTCAGGCGAAGCGGGCGGCCCAGGACAAGGCGAAAAGCGTCCGTAAGCTGAGCACGAAAGAGCGCCGCGAGTTGGAACAGCTTGAGGCTCGCATCGCCGAGCTCGAGGCCGAGCGTGATAAGGTCACGGCGGCGCTCAACAGCGCGGGGAGCGACTACACACGCTACGCCAGCCTGGCGGATGAGCTTGCCCGGCTGGAGGCCGAGATCGAGCAGAGCTTCGAGCGTTGGGCCGAGCTCTCCGAGCTCGCCTCGTAACGTCAGCTGACCGGGGCGTCGGCGCAGGACTCACTTCCTGAGAGGCGCGAAAATTCATGGTGGAGCAACGCCGAACCTTGAGCTGATTTAAGGCTTCAGAGAGCCATAAAATTTCTCTCGGGCATGGAGTTGACAAGGCCGAAAGGCGATGCTATACTACGCGGGCTGGAACAAGCGGTGTCTCACTCGCGGCAACGCGAGGTAGACCAAACAAGCTAGGGAAACAAACCGAGCGAACCGCGCTGATAGCATTATCAGAGACGGCGCCAGGAAGGTCAGAAACATCTGAAGCTTCCTGGTTTTGTTTTCCGGCTAGTTCCAGTGTGTACCTTCACAACCAGCTTGATGTAGCAATAGAGTGGCCCACCTGAGGAGTGGAGCAGGCGCAAGCCGAGCTTCATTCATACCACGCAGAGTTTGATCCTGGCTCAGGACGAACGCTGGCGGCGTGCCTAATGCATGCAAGTCGAACGCGGGGAGCTTGCTCCGCCGCGTGGCGCACGGC
>DAOUGF010000654.1:0-1879 GCA_034429295.1 Chloroflexaceae bacterium | reverse complement strand
GGTCGGCTTGAGATTCGGCTCGTGGCTATGGAGGCGCAGTAACTCATGAAGCGACACCTCGGGCTCGGCCGCAAAGCGTCGTCGAGCGCCGTCTGGCTCGATTGTATGCATGGACAGCGTATGGGCGTCGAGGTAGCTGTATTGGACGGGATCGATGTTACGCTCCGCGACAAGACATGCGAGCGCCTGATAGGCATGAACCGCCATAGCCTTCGTGCCGCCAGTGTAGTTTAGCCTGACCTGCCCCCGCAACCCTTGGACGTGTTTAGTTACCTGGTTGAAGATATCGTCGGCATTCGCCTCCTCAACCGGGATACGGATAAACTGCTCTTCCTTAAAGCCTTCTTTTCTTTCTTGTAAGACCTTTTCAAGCGCCCGACGTTGTGTATCGGTGTGTTGAGAGTACACCAACAACAACTGTGAGCGTTCGCGGTTCTGTAGCAGACAGAGCGCCGCCACAAGATTGGGTAGCGGATTAGAGCCAATGAGCATCACAAGATGTTCGACCGGTTGCTCGTGAGAGTTGCTCATAGTGCCTCTATCTCCATTAATCCGTGTCCAAACACGCAGGCCTTGCCCACGTGGAGTACGCACGCAGCTACTAGTGCGGCGCGCACGGCGACGGGCACCTCGCGCAGCGCCGCCGTGCCGATCAGCCCGCCGAGCTTCATCTGGCGCCGCTCGCTGCCACGGGTGCTGGTGCGCTCCCAGTCCACCCAGCGCACCTCGGCCCGCTCGATACGCACCCTCCGGGCCGCCTCCACCAGCAGGTGATAGTCGGGCCGCCAGAGGCCAGGGCCGTGGAAGACAGCCAGCGCTCCCACCCGCCAGAGCGCGGATTGCACAATCGCTCCGAGATCCAGCTGCTCGATGAAGGCCCCCCGGCTCTTCACCCGCAGAGGTGTGCGCAGCTCCAGCCGCAGGTCGGCGGGCAGTGTTTCGGCCCGCGTGGGTAGCTCCGCCAGGTTCAGCAGGGGCAGTTCGTCAGGCGCGATGGCCCGCCCGTCCTGGTAGATGGGCATGCCGACCAGTTGAAACGGCTCCAGCACCTCCACCCGCTCCAGCCGTGCCTTCGCCAACTCGCGCCCGAGCCCAGCCTCGCCTAGCTGCTGGAAACCATAGAGGAAGTAGGGCAGGTAGTCGATGCCGCGGCCCACCAGCACCAACCCGAACTCCAGCGCGTCGCCGGCGGCGTACTGGCGTTTGTGGTCGAGCGGCGGCTCGATCACAAATGGCCGGGGCACGTCCTGCAGGTCGTGGAGATGCGGCACTCCCTCCGGATGGGGTGTCTCGAAGATCCAGCGGTAGGGGCAGAGCATCGCCGCCTCACAGCGCTCAGCGTGGCCCCAGCAGCTTGATGCACAGGATGCCCGCTGAAAGGCGTAGCCGAAGCCACCCCGCAGCAGGGCACCCTTGTAGGGCGGCAGGGTTGTGCCCTCGAGCAGCCGGTAGGTGAGGCGGGCGCGCAGCACCGAGAGCGGCGGGAAGGTGATGGTTGTCGTGGAGGCAGGCGTAGTCATTGACGCGCCTCTGGGGCGCGGCCTGGGGGGAGCGGACGCGCCGGTGATGGAGTTCTGTGATCGAGGTTGGTGCAAGTATAGCAACTCATCAGCAGATTCACCATTACAGGATAGTAGAAATCCTGTAATGGAGCCGATCGACACTCGTAGTAGCTACCGTCATCAGACCATCTCGCCACACAGCTTGGGACCACAGTAGCATCCTCCGCCGTCACAAATGTGACGCGGGACTTATGATGGGCGCCGGCGCGGTCACGACCTGAACGAGTTTGCGAGTTGCCTGGCCGCGGTGCCGTTGGTACGCAACCTGCGGATGGGGATGCGGTAGGCCAGCGCGATCGTCCCTGCGCGCTGGCCTA
>DAOUGF010000653.1:0-6765 GCA_034429295.1 Chloroflexaceae bacterium | reverse complement strand
TAGGCCAGCGTCTCCTCGGCGATCAGGCGGTAGGCCTGGTTGCCGGTAACCTGCCACGTCTCCACGTAGAGCCGGGCGAGCAGCGCGTTGTCGTAGAGCATCTTCTCGAAGTGAGGCACCAGCCAACGCCCGTCCACGCTGTAGCGGTGGAAGCCGCCGCCCAACTGGTCGTAGATGCCGCCGCGGGCCATCTTGCGCAGGGTGAGCTCGAGCATCGGCAGGGCCCGCGCGTCGCCCCACAGGTGGGCCCGCAGCAGGAACTCCAGCGTCATCGGTTGGGGGAACTTCGGCGCGCCGCCGAAGCCGCCCTCCCGCGGGTCGAACTGCTCGGCCAGGTTATCCATGGCGCTCCTCAGCAGCTCCTCCCAAGGCGGGGGCGCGCCCGCCTCGGCGCCGGCAGCGGCGACGCGGCTCAGGTGCTCCACCAGCTCCTTGCCCGTGGCGGCGAGCTCGTCGCGGCGGGTGCGGTAGGCTTGGGCCACGCTGCGCAGCACCTGCTTCCAGCTGGGCATGCGGTAGCGGGCCGCCTTCTCGTCGGGAGGGAAGTAGGTGCCGCCGTAGAAGGGCGTGCCGTCCGGCAGGCAGAAGACGTTCAGCGGCCAGCCGCCCTGCCCCGTCAGCGCCTGCACCGCGCCCATATAGAGCGTGTCGATGTCCGGGCGCTCCTCGCGGTCGATTTTAATATTTACAAACAACTCGTTCTGAAGCGCCGCTGTTTCCTCGTCATCGAAGCTTTCCGAGGCCATTACACCGCACCAGTGGCAGCTTCGATAACCTATACTAATGAGGATCGGCTTGTCTTCTTCTTGCGCAATTTGTAAAGCTTTCTCGCCCCACGGATACCACTCGACGGGATTATGCGCGTGGGCCAGCAGGTAGGGGCTGGCCTCGTTGATCAGGTGGTTCGTATATTTCGGGTTGCCGTGCTCATCACGGTGCTTCGTGTCCATCTTCAGGCCTCCAGGTCCAACCCGTATGGCTCTTCCGCGCGCCGCTGATCAGGTTGAACATATGAACTTTGCTCAATCCGTTGGCATCACAGAAGGCTGAGAGGTTGGCGATCACGACATGCCGGCCTTCAGGATCGACAAACCGTGATAGGTCTTCTCGGGCTACAGCCTCCGTCCGGCGATGGTCTCCCACTATGGCTCAGATGCGGCTCGTAAGCACTAGATAGAACCACAGATATCACGCGGAACGTACGGCTGAAGTATTCGCCCCGGACAACGCCCGTACCACGCGAGCGACTTGTGGTAGGCCTCCTTCAGATTGGTGATTGGAGCAACTTCGCTGCCATCAGGCTGATGAAGCCCCAACGTGGGCGGCCCATCATGGCCGCCCGTACAGCATTTCCGCGGATCGCCCGGCAGCGATGGCGCTTCGCGCCGAGGCGTTGCGCCTCATCACCCCGCCTTACGAAGCGCCGAGGCCGGGTTGAGGGATTCGGGCGTGGCGCCCGGCGTATAGCTGCAGACGATCAGCTCGGCGACCTCGCCGCGCTTCTTGCCGTCACAGTTGATCTTGCGGCTGGCGGGGATGCTCTCGTGGACGGGCTGGCCGGCGTAGAGGGTGCGGGCGAGCTCGGTATAGGAGTTGCTGAGCATCACGAAGCAGCCCCGCTCGGCGAGGGTGAAGAAGACCTCGGCCAGGCGGCGTTGGGCGGGCTCGTCGAAGCCCTGCCCGGTGTAGGCCGTGAAGGAGGCGGTGGGGCTCACCGGCACATAGGGCGGATCGAAGTAGATGAAGTCGCCTGGCTCGGCGCGCTCCAGCACATCGGCGAAGTCGCCGACGTGCAGCTCGACGTGCTGGAGCGAGCGGCTGACCTCCCGCATATTGGCTGGATCGACGATCAGGGGGTTCTTGTAGTAGCCGAAGGGCGCGTTGAACTGGCCCTTGTTGTTGAGGCGGTAGAGGCCGTTGTAGCAGGTGCGGTTGAGGAAGATCGTGCGGGCGGCCCGTTCCACCAGCGGGCGCTCGCGGAAGCCGGGCTGGCGGTCCCAGCCGCGGATCTCATAGAAGTAGTCGCGGTCGCTGAAATGAGGCTTGTGGCGCAGCAGCAGCTCGATCAGCTCCTCGACGTGGTCGCGGACAGCTTGGTAGCACTCGATCAGCTCGGGGTTGAAGTCGCTGAGGACGGCGCCGGCGCCGAGGCGACCGCTGTTCCAGAGGTGAAAGAAAAGAGCGCCACCGCCAACGAAGGGCTCGTGGTAGCGGCGAAAGCGCGCAGGCAGGCGGGCCGTCAGCGCGGGCAAGAGCTGACCCTTGCCGCCGGCCCATTTGAAGAAAGGACGAGCAGGCACCAGGTTCTCCGGGAACAGGACAGAGAGGCTGCTGAGGCCGGATTATAGCACACGGGGGATCGGGATTTACGATTTGCGGTTTACCGGCTAGGATGAAGCTTAGGTCAGACGGCGGCGCCGATGCGCTCGTGGGATGACACAATGGCCCCGCGAGAATCAACGGTGGGGCGGCCCATCCTGGGCGCCCGTACACTGCTGCTGTTTCGCGCCGCGCCGCCCGCGCAGAGTGGCGGAGGTTCGTTGCGGTTGTGCGTAGCGCTATGATACGCAGCATGTGATACGCAACGAGCCAGCACAGACGTCGGCCACGCCGTACCAGCGTACGCGTAGCATTGAGATGCAGCGTGCGGCCGCCGTATGCTGATGGCTGCCTCGCTGCGTCATTGCCAGACATCCTGCTGAGTTTTGCACTAGGGAGACCGAACAATGCAGCATACGATCTGCCTGTACTGTGGCTCGCGGGCCGGCGTCAACCCGGCCTACGCCGCCGTGGCGGCCGAGCTGGGCGCGACGGTCGCGGCCCGCGGCTGGCGTCTGGTGTACGGCGGCGGCGACGTTGGCCTGATGGGGGTTGCGGCGCGGGCCGCGCTGGAGAACGGCGGCGAGGTGATCGGGATCATCCCGCGGGGGCTGAAGGAGCGCGAGCAGGGTCTCGAGGAGCTGAGCGAGCTGATCATCACCGAGACGCTGCGCGAGCGCAAGGGGCTGATGTTCGAGCGCAGCGACATGTTCGTGGCCTTGCCTGGCGGCTTCGGCACCCTCGAGGAGGTGGTGGAGACGCTCACGCTGCGGCAGCTGCGCTACCACGATAAGCCGATCATCTTCCTCAACGTCGCTGGCTACTTCGACCCGCTGCTGCAGTTCTTCGACCACGCCGTGGCCGAGGGCTTCGTCCACCCCGCGCACCTGAAGCTCTACGAGGTGGTGGAGGATGTGCCGGCGCTGATGGCGCTGATCGACGCGCATAGCGGAGGCGCGTAATGCTCGCGCAGGCCACAGCTCAGCCTGCGAAGCGACTCTGGGCCGGGCCTCTGGCTGCGCTCGGCTTCGCCGTGGCCTTCCTTGCCCACCTATCTGCCGCGCCTGTCTTGAGCAGCCGTGCCCATAGCGAGCATTGAGCGTGATCGTGCAGCATGCGGCTGCGGCGGGCGCCCTTACAGCTCCGTACCGAAGAGATGTTTGTGATTCCTATAGAGAAGGGAACGGCTGATGGCACAGAACAAGCAGCGTCGCGGGCTCGGCCCGCTCGGGATGCTCTGCGCGTACACGTTCGCTGTGGGCGTCGGCGCCTGCGGGCTGCTGGCGGAGGAGGGCGGGGCGGCCGCCCCTGAGGCGACGCCGGCAAGCTTCAGCGTGCTGGTCTTCACGAAGACCACCGGCTACCGCCACGGCGCGATCGGCGCGGGGGTCGCGGCCATCCGCGAGCTCGGCGCCGCCCACGGCTTCAGCGTGACCCACACGGAGGACGCGGCGAGCTTCAGCGACGAGGGGCTACGGGGCTACCGCGCCGTGATCTTCCTGCTCACGAGCGGCGACGTGCTCGATGAGGGGCAGCAGGCCGCCTTCGAGCGCTACATCCGCGCTGGCGGCGGTTTCGTCGGCGTACACAGCGCCAGCGACACGGAGTACGATTGGCCCTGGTACGGCGGCCTGGTAGGCGCCTACTTCGCGGATCACCCGGCCATCCAGCCGGCCGAGCTACGGGTGGTGGACGCGAGCCACCCCTCCACCGCGGGGCTGCCAGAGCGCTGGGCTCGCACCGACGAGTGGTACAACTTCCGCACGCCCCCCGGCCCGGACGCGACAGTGCTGCTCACAATCGATGAGGCGAGCTACAGCGGCGGCACGATGGGCGCCGACCACCCGATGAGCTGGTGTCAGCGCTACGACGGCGGCCGCTCCTGGTACACCGCCCTCGGCCACACCGACGAGAGCTACGCGGAGCCCCTCTTCCGCGCTCACCTGGCGGGCGGCATCCTCTGGGCGGCCGGCGCCGCGGGGCAGGATGAGCGGGCATTTCTGCCGATGACAGGGTGATCGCCTTCGCTTCGCTCAGGCTAGAGGACAAGGTGATCGCCCTCGCTTCGCTCAGGCTAGGGGACAAAGGGACATCCTGACGGTGCCGATAGGTATCCCCTTGTCCCCCTGTCTCCTTGTCCCCTTGTCCCCCTGCCCCTTATCAACCCTTCACCTTGGCACCTTGGCGTATAATGCGCGGAGAGCATAACGCAGCGGAGATGACGATGATTGAGATCAAGGCGCCCGTGAGGGTGCGCTTCGCCCCAAGCCCTACGGGCTATCTGCATATCGGCGGCGTGCGCACCGCCCTCTTCAACTGGCTCTTCGCCCGCCACTACGGCGGCCAGTTCATCCTGCGGATCGAGGACACCGACGAGAAGCGCTACGTTGAGGGCGCCGCCGACGACATCATGGCCTCGCTGCGCTGGGTCGGCATCGACTGGGACGAGGGCCCCGACGTGGGTGGCCCCCACGGACCTTACGTGCAGTCGCTCCGCCACGACCAGGGCATCTACCGCACCTACTGGGAGCAGCTGCTGGAGGCCGGCCACGCCTACATGTCCTTCACCACGGAGGAGGAACTGGCCCAGATGCGGGCGGCCTCCGAGGCTCAGGGCCACAAGTCGTTCCGCTTCCGCGGCCCCGAGCGCGACTGGCCGCTGGAGCGGCAGCGGGAGCTGGCGGCCACCGGCAAGCCCTTCACCGTGCGGCTGAAGACACCGCTGGAGGGCTCCACCACCTTCACCGACCTGGTGCGGGGCGCCGATGGCATCACCGTGCAGCACGATCAGCTGCAGGACATCGTGCTGATCAAGACGAGCGGCATGCCGGTCTACCACTTCGCCCATCTGGTGGACGACCACCTGATGGGGGTGACCCACGTGCTGCGGGCCGAGGAGTGGGTGCCTTCCACTGTCTACCACGTGCTGCTCTACGAGCGCTTCGGCTGGGAGGCGCCCGTCTTCGCCCACCTGCCGGTGATCCTGCGACAGGACGGCAAGGGCAAGCTCTCCAAGCGCAAGGACGACGTGGCCGCCAACCGCTTCTGGGAGCGGGGCTACCTGCCCGAGGCGATGTTCAACTACCTGGCGCTGCAGGGCTGGAGCTACGACGACAAGACCGAGATCATGAGCCGCGACGAGATCGTCGAGCGCTTCACGATCGATCGCGTGCAGGCCTCGCCGGCCCGCTGGAACCCCGAGAAGCTCCGCGACATGAACGGCATCTACATCCGCAAGCTGCCGGTCGCCGAGGTCGCCGAGCGCATCCTCCCCTTCCTGGCGCAGGCCGGGCTCGTGAGCGACCCGCCGAGCGACGCTGAGCGGGCCTACGTGCAGCAGCTCACGCCGATGATCCACGAGCGGCTGGAGGAGCTGCAGCAGGCCCCCGAGCTGCTGGAGTTCTTCTTCCGCACGCCGCGGCCCGGCCCCGATGGCTACGACCCGGCCATGCTGGTGCCGAAGAAGACCGAGCCCGACCAGGCGGCCGATATGCTGCGGGCCGTCCACGCCGCCCTGAACGCCCTCGATGTCTGGTCGCCCGGCGCGCTGGAGGAGACGCTGCGCGGCCTCTGCGAGAGCCTTGGGGTGAAGCCCGGCCAGCTCTTCGGCGCGGTGCGCGTGGCGGTGAGCGGCCGCACCGTGGCCCCCCCGCTCTTCGATATGCTCGCCGCCCTCGGCCGCGAGGAGACGCTGGCGCGGGTGGCGGTCGCGGCGGCGGCACTCGAGTAGCCCAACAGCTACGGATCGCTGCGCAGGTAGATGTAGAGCGCGGCCAGCTCATCGTCGTCCATCTGGCCGATGGTCTTCCAGGGCATCGTCTCCTGGACGGGGCGGCCGTCCGGGTCGACGCCGGTGCGCATGGTGGCGATGAATTGCTCCAGCGTCCAGGCCTTGGCGAAGGCCCGCGCGTTCGGCGCGGCCGGGCCGAGGCCGCCCGAGCTGCCGGTGAGCGCCGCGCCGTGGCAGGTGCGGCAGTCCTGGTAATCGACGATGTAGGCGCCATAGGCCACGCTGGGCTCCCGCGGCGGCGCCACCACCGGCCCCGCAACCGGCGGCGTGACCGGCTCGGCCAGGCCGGCGCCGAAGACCATGGCCAGCACGGGCGAGATGGCGACCGGCGGCGTGGCGTTCTGCACCGGCGGCTGGCTGCGCAGGTAAACCACCAGCGAGGCGAGATCTTCGTCGCTCAGGCTGCGCAGCGACTCCGTCGGCATCAATAGGGCCCGGCCGCTGCGATGCCGGCCGTTGCGGATGGCCTGGGCGATCTCAAGGTCGCTCCATGTGGCGATCGCGCCCGCCGGCGTGAGGTTCGGCGGCACCAGCACGCCGATCGGCAGTGGCGAGTGGCTGCTGAGATCCACGCCCCCGCTGAGGGGCAGCTCGCCATTGGTGGTGTGGCAGGCGGCGCAGACGGTGCGGGCCAAGTGGGCGCCGCGAGCCAGGCG
>DAOUGF010000652.1:0-7563 GCA_034429295.1 Chloroflexaceae bacterium | reverse complement strand
CATTACCATCGAACCAATGCCTTCATCGTCACCAGAAGCGCTTGGTGAGCAGGTGTGGTTGATCAGCGCGCAGACCGACCAGGATCAATTTGCCGACTGGTCTACCAGCGAACACAACATCACACATAAATCTTGGACACCGATGGTCAACGGCATCTCGGGCCAAGATTCGCTCATGTATGATGCCAATAACTCCGATGGGCCCGATCCGCTCACGCTCTATATGTCCACTCGGAGTCGCGCAGTAGCGCTGCTATTTCTAGAGCACCCCTGGTCCGGAGCGGTACGGATCACCATCAATAATGATGAGCCCAGAGTTTTTGAGCTCTACAGCCCTGTGGGCGCCGTCAAACCAATACGCCTTACAGCTCCGAGAAATCTCAACGATACGATCGAGCTCAAAGTACCGCTAAGTATCGACAGCGGGAATAGCTTGCGGTGGTTCGTAAGCGATCGAGAGGCCCTTGTTCGAGTAGACTCTGTCAGACTTACTGGCACACGAACGTGGAGCTGGAAAGCAGGCGATGGCGTGCCTCGTCTCGGGGCCGGGCTCCAGCTCATCGAGAATAACGAATCCGGGCTGCTGCTGGAGGTGACCGATCCCGTCAACGCGTGGATCGAATGGCAGGATATTCCGTCAACGCCCCTGCTGCCGACCACCACCCAGGATTGGATGACTGTGCTTGGCCTGTGCGGTATGAACTGGGCAGGCATGCTGATCCTCTGGGTGATCGGCCTCCTGTGGCGGTCCACGCGATTGCCCGTGTGGGGGCGCGCCGGCACCACAGCGGTGGTGCTTCTCGCCACGTTCGGCCTGCTTGCCGCAAGCATCCTCACAACACAGCAGTCAAACGCACAGCGGATTGTGCACAACGACACAGACCTCTTCGATGTCGAGCAAGTTGTCAGCGAGCTAGATTCACCAACCGGGATCGCCTTTAGCCCCGATGGCCGGATGTTCATCATCGAGAAAGGCGGGTTCGCCGGTGTGGCGAACGCCTACGTCAAAGTACTGGCTCCCGGCGAGACAACCCCCACAACCATCCTGGAGCTGCCCGTCTGCTCGAACGCGGAGCGTGGCCTCACAGGGATCGCGCTCGATCCCGATTTCGAGAACAACCAGTACGTCTACCTCTACTACACCTACCAGAAGGGCGAGTGCATCGTCGAGACAAAGCAGAAAGAATCGACGACCAATCGCCTGTCCCGCTTCACGCTCGTCGACAACAGGCTGCTGCCGGAGAGCGAGGTCGTCCTGGTCGAAGGGATTCCATCGGTGACCGGCGCGCACAACGCGGGCGGCCTGAGGTTCGGGCCGGACGGGAAGCTCTACGTCGGCACAGGCGAAGGCGAAGGCGGCTTCAACTCTCAGCACCTGACGAGCCTGGGCGGGAAGATACTGCGCCTCGACCCGCATGCGGAGGATATCGTACCGCCCGATAACCCATTCGCGAACGACCCGAACCCGGATACCCGCTTGATCTGGGCCTATGGCCTGCGGAACCCGTATCGTTTCGGGATCCACCCAAGGACCGGGATGGTGCTCATCGGCGATGTAGGGTCATCGCCCCCACGCGCCCGCGAGGAGATTAACCTGGGGCGACCGGGGGCCAACTACGGCTGGCCCGAGGTCGAGGGGTCAGCGACAGTCTCCGGCAAAGACTTCGTCACCCCAATCTACGAGTATGAGCACGACGGCCGGTGCAACTCGATCATCGGCGGCGATTTCGTCACGGGCCAGGCGTATGGGGCTGCCTATCAGGACAGCTTCTTCTTCGGGGATTTCTCGTGCGGAACGGTCTGGAGTCTCAAAGTGGACGACTTTGGGAATGTGCAGCGCATTGCCCAGATCACATCGCAGCTGACACATCACCCCACGCACTTTAATATCGGCCCCGACGGTCTCATATACTATGCCGATATAGGCGGCAGTATCTGGCGTATTGTGCCAAAGAGCTAGGCCGCTACCGCTGAACGACACGGCTCACACGGCGGCTTTGCTCCCGCTGGAGAGGTATGGAGGGCAGAGTGCCCTTCATACCTCCCTGCGAGGGAGAACAGGTGGCACGACTGCGTCACTCGTGTGGATGTAAGCTGTTAGTAGTCAGAGGAGACAGGAGGACGAATAACTGACGGATCCATCTCTCTCAACATCCAAATACACGGATCTATTGCGGTTTCGCTAGTCTCATAGATCAAAAGGGGGAAACAATGACACAGCTACCCCAAAACACTCGATCGGAAATGACAGCGGATCAGATCCGTGCACGAATCGCCTCAGTGCCGTATTGGTTCCATCGAATCGAAATCGCCGAGGGCATCGTAACTCCAGGGGAGGACGATACACCCGCCAAGGCGCGTTGGATCGAGCTGCCGACAGATCTGAAGGGCAAGCGGGTGCTCGATATCGGCTGCTTTGAGGGCTACTTCAGCTTCGAGTGTGAAAAACGCGGGGCCGAGGTCGTTGCCATTGACATCATTCCACCGAACACTGGCTTCTCGGTAGTTCACGAGGCACTGCAGTCGAACGTCGAATTTATACAAGCGAGCATCTATGAACTCACACCGGAGCGCTTCGGCGAGTTCGATCTCGTGCTCTGCTTAGGCGTTCTCTATCATCTACGACACCCACTCCTGGGGCTTGAGCGTGTGCATTCGGTGTGTAAGGGGCAGCTCATCCTTGAGACGCAGATCTGCGATCACTATTTCATCAACGCTCAGGGCCAGCCTCAGAGCCTTACAAACCTAGCCCCACGGATTGCAGATCTGCCAATTGTGCAGTTCTATCCGGGGGCTGAGCTCAATAACGATGCAACCAACTGGTGGTCGCCTAACCTTGCGGCCCTCGACGGGATGCTCGTGAGCACCGGGTTCCAGCCGAAGAAGGTCATTCAGAACGGCGTGCGCGCCTGCGTTCACTGCGATCGCGTGGAGGCGCCGTTCGTTCCCACCTGGTATGGTGATGTGCCAAAGTAGCTTGTGCCTTCGCCCTCGCTTCCCTTAGAGCAGCTTGGGGAGGCGAGGCCTCCCTAGAATCTCGCTCTTTCCACCACTCTGCAGCGATACAAAGCATCTTTGAAGAGCTCGCCACACCTCCCCGCGGCAGGTGCCGCAGCACCGCACCACGTACGTCGTGTCGCTTAATGATGCGTTCACCTGGCCGTAAGATCGCCACTGTGTTCGCTACTGGATGAACCAAGGAGGCGTGTAGCGACGCGCAGTACAGCGTCGGGCACCTCGCTCGCAGTGCGGTATACTATGGCGTCGCTCGCTCGCCTTCCTGAGAAGGAAGGGCACGAGCATGTTCGGACGGCAGCTATCCCCACGCGCCTGTCACCGACAGGAGTGAGAGCATCATTGCCAATACATACACACCAAGCATGGCTCAACTCACTTGCTCCGTAATCATTAATACCTACAACCGTGTCGCATACTTACGGCGGCTGCTCGGCGCGCTCGACCGGCTGCGCGACGCAGAGTTCGAGGTGGTGGTCGTCAACGGCCCGTCGACCGACGGCACCGCCGCGCTCCTGGACACATACCGTGGCCGCATCAAGGTCGTGAGCTGCCCCGAGCGCAACCTCTCGCGCTCCCGCAACCTGGGGATCGCGGCAGCGAGTGGTGATCTGGTGGTCTTTATTGACGACGATGCTCTCCCCGAGGACCCGCTCTGGCTTCATCGATTCGTCGCGGCGTTCCAGCAGGCCGGCAGCCGCCTCGGCGCAGCGGGTGGGCCGGTGCGCCACCGGGATACTAGCCTGTTCGAGTTCAATGGCGGCGCAACCTCAGCCTATGGCTTCCAGCGCTTCGGCGATCAGGCGGGTGACACCGCACCCGATGGCACTCCTTGGATCCCGCGCGTCCCAGGCGGGAACAGCGCCTACCGCCGCAGCGCGCTGATCAGCATCGGCGGCTTCGACGAATTCTTCGTGTACTACCTCGACGAGGCCGATGTCTGCTTCCGCCTGGCGCGCGCCGGCTATTCGATCCTCCATCTTCCGGATAACCCGGTGCGCCACTACTCCGGCGCCTCCGATGTCCGCGGAAGCAGCTCGGGGCGCAACTGGCGGCTCATCGCCCGCAGCGACACGTACTACGCGCTGAAGAACAGCAGCGGGCCGCTGCCGCTACGCCTGGCGCGCACGCTCGCCGCCGCGCCGCGCAAGCACTTCGTCGCCGATATCGACGGCCACCGGCGGCGCGGCGAGATGACGCGGCGCCAGTGGGCCGCTGCGCGCCGCGCCTGGCTCCAGGGCGTCGCGGATGGAGTCCGCGCTGGCATCTCGTCGCCGCGGCTGGTGCGGCGGTTCGAAGAGCAGCCGCCCCCGTTCCTGCCGTTCGAGCCCGCCCACCGCCAGCCGCGGCTGCGTGTCGCCCTGCTCACCAAGACGATCCCACTCCACCCAAGCTACGGCGGCGTCGGGCGCTACACCTTCGACCTGGCTCAGGGGCTGCACGAGCGCGGCCACGAGGTCCACATCATCTGTCAGGACGAGCAGCCGCTCCAGATGTACAGCCTCGGCTTCCTTATCCACGGAATCTCAGCCCGCGCCGCCGCGGGAGCGCTCGATCCCGAGCGGCCAGTGCTCAACAAGAACCTGGCCTACAGCGTCGCCGTGGCCCGCCGGCTGGCCGAGCTACACGCCGAGGGCACCTCCTTCGACATCGTCCACGCCTCTAACTGGGACCTCGAGGCGCTGGCGCTGATCCGCGCCGGTGTCTACCCCGTCGCGCTGATGCTCGTCTCCCCGCTCGCCCAGATCATCCAGACCGAGGGCTGGGAGGTCAACGACGACCTGCGCGCCTCGGTGGCGATGGACCGCTGGCAGATCGAGCACGCCGACGCAGTCTGCGTGCCATCGGACGGCGTGCTCAGCACCTACCGCTCGCTGATGGGGATCGCGCCGGAGCGCCTGCCGAGCCTGCACCGGACGCCGCTCGGCATTGTGCCGGACACGGCGCCCATGCCCAACCACCCCCCGCGCGCCCGGCGCAAGCTCCTGTTCGTCGGCCGCTGCGAGCGCCGCAAGGGCGCCCACGTACTCCTGGCCGTCCTCCCGAAGCTCCTCGCCGCACATCCGCAGTGGGAGTGCCATCTGGTCGGGAATGACAACGTGCCGCTGGTGGAGGGCGGCACGCTCAAGCAGCGCTTCCTGGCGCAGCACCGCGATGCGCCCTGGCTCAGCCGCGTGTTCTTCCACGGCGAAGTGGACGAGGCGACGCTCCAGCACCACTACCAGACGTGCGATCTCTTCGTCGCGCCGTCGCTCTTCGAGTCATTCGGCCTGATCTACCACGAGGCGATGCAGTACGGCAAAGCCGTGGTCGGCTGCCGCACAGGCGGCGTCCCGGAGGTCGTGGCCGATGGCGTCGAGGGCCTGCTCGTCACGCCGGACAGCGAGGAGGAGCTCTTCACAGCGCTCAAGCGGCTCATGGACGACGATGAGCTGCGGCTGCGGATGGGCGAGGCGGGCAGGCAGCGCGTCCACGATCAGATGAACTACCGCACCATGGCGGCCGATCTCGAGGGCGTCTACCGCGAGGTCATCGAGCGTCATGGGGCGGAGGCCCGCCGCCGGCGCGAGTCGATGTGGGGGTACGACCTGCTCACCGGAGCGCACGGCGAGTGCGGCCGCCTCCTCGGCGACTGGACAACGGCTGAGGCGATACCGGGCGCGATCTATCGGCGCGGCGATCCGGACGCCACACTGCAGTTCGAGGCGCAGGGCGGCTCACTCCTTCAGATCATCGCGCTGCGCCATGAGTGGAGCGGCATCCTGGAGGTGCGCGCCGACGGACAGGTTGTCGCGTACATCGACCTCTACAAGCCGGGGCCGCTCGAGCCGGAGTATGGCGTGACCATCACCCTGCCCGAGAAGAGCGAGGGGCTGCTCACGGTGACGCTGCGCGTCCACCCTGAGCGCAACCCCGCCAGCTACGACTCGCAGGTGTGGTTACGTCGAGTTGTGCTTCGCCCGCCCCTCGAGGCGCGCCTGGCGCCCGACCCGGCCCATGCCGGCGCGCCGGCCTGAGAGCAAGCCGCGCATGGTCGACCCGCACGCGCCAGACTTTCAGAACACCCCCGGCTCACCACAGCGGCCGACCTTCGGCTACGCCCCGTCCGACGCCCACGCGCCGCCGGCCGTCACGATCGTCACGCCGTTCTACAACACCGGCCCGATCTTCCACGAGACGGCGCGCTCGGTCCTCGGCCAGTCGCTCCAGCAGTGGGAGTGGCTGATCGTCAACGACGGCTCGGACGACCCGCAGGCGCTGGCGGTGCTGGACGAGTACCGCCAGCGCGACCCGCGCATCCGCGTCGTCGACCTGGGGCAGAACCGCGGGCTGCCGGCCGCCCGCAACGCCGGCTTCTCACAGGCGCGCGCCCCCTACGTGCTCCAGCTCGACAGCGACGACCTGATCGAGCCCACGGCGGCCGAGGTCTGGGCCTGGTTTCTCGAGAGCCACCCCGAGGCCGCGTTCGTCACCGGCTACACCGTCGGCTTCGGCGCGGAGCAGTACCTCTGGACCGACGGGTTTCACAACCCGGGCGCCTTCCTCTCGCGCAACCCGGTCAGCCCCACGGCCATGGTCCGCGTCTCCGCCTTCCGCGCCGCAGGCGGCTACGATGAGCAGCGCCGCGGCGGCCTGGAGGACTGGGACTTCTGGCTGCGCTGCGCCGCCAGCGGCCTGTGGGGCGACACGGTGCCGCTGTACCTGGACTGGTACCGCCGCCGCGAGACTCACGGGGATCGCTGGGAGGCGCTGCGCGGCGACGGGATACGGCGGTTTGCGGCCGAGGCGCGGCAGCGCTACCCGCGGCTGTGGCGCGAAGGCATGCCTCACCTGCAGTACACGCACGCCGACCCTGCCGCGCCCGTGCCCGCGGAGCCGTCCTTCGCCAACCTGCTCGCCGCGCCGCGGCCGCGCCTGCTGATCGCGCTGCCGCAGTTCGGGGAGCCGCAGCGCCCTGTGCTCGAGCTGACGCGCGCGCTCGCCGGCCAGGGGTTTGAGATCACCGTCGCCGCCACGACCGGCTCCGACGTCACGCTGCTGCCGGCGTTCGCCCAGGTGACGCCCGATGTCTTCGTGCTGCCCGCCTTCCTGCGCCCACAAGACCGGCCGCGCTTCCTGGCGTACCTGGCCCGCTCGCGCCGCGCCGAAGGGCTGATCGTCGCCGGATCGGTCTTCGACGCGCTGCTCATCCCCTGGATGCGCACCCGGCTCCCCGGCGTCGCTGTGCTCGCCTACGCGTACGAGGAGGGCGGCCAGAGCGCGGGGAGCGCGAGTCTGCACGCCGCGCTCGGGATGCTTTCGCAGATCGACCTGACGCTCAGCGCGGGGCCTGCGCTGCGGGCGCGCGCCGTCGAGCGCGGCGCAGAGCAGGCGCGGGTCGCAGCCTGCGGCCCTGACGGCGACCCGGCGCACCTGGTCCGGCGTGCGCAGGAGCTCGCCCGCAGCCAGCCGCGCCCGATCCTCGAGCCGGGTCTCGCCGACTATCTCGCGCTCTGCGCCGTCGAGTACCACCGGGCGCGCGCCGAGGGCGAGCAGCTCGAGGCCAGG
>DAOUGF010000651.1:0-9323 GCA_034429295.1 Chloroflexaceae bacterium | reverse complement strand
TTGGTGATCGCCGCCGTCAGCGTGGTCTTGCCGTGGTCCACGTGGCCGATCGTGCCGATATTGATGTGGGGCTTCGTCCGCTCGAACTTCTGCTTCGCCATTGATCGATTGCTCCTTAGGTCTTAGAAATGCGCCGCTCGCGCCGGCAAAAACCGGCACGAGCAACCTGGCAAGGCCGACATGCCCCGCCGCTACGTATCTGGAGCCTACGACGGGACTTGAACCCGTGACCTCGTCTTTACCAAAGACGTGCTCTACCGACTGAGCTACGTAGGCGCTTCCGTGATCCGTAGTGCATCCGGCGGCGCTCGCTGCTGGAGAGCCATGCTGTGCGGGCACCGCCGGATGTACTACTTCGTGGTGGGCCGGGCAGGATTCGAACCTGCGAAGGCGTGAGCCAACAGATTTACAGTCTGCCCCGTTTGACCGCTTCGGTACCGACCCACGAGCCAGGATGCTGGAGCCGACGCAGGGACTTGAACCCTGAACCGACGGTTTACAAAACCGTTGCTCTGCCAATTGAGCTACGCCGGCTTGCACACCGAAGCTAACGCTCTCACAGCCGCCGTATTCTATCATAGGCTTCGGGTTTGTGCAAATGGCAGCTTTGGCGGTGCCAGAACCCCTTGCAGCGCCAGCGACGTTCCTGTATGATGCGCCTGCACGCCTTCCTGAGGGGAAAACTGAATGGATTTCCTGCGACGACTGTTCGGCGGCAAGAACCAGACTCCGCCCGACAACGCGCTGCATCTGTATGTGCGCTGTGCACGCTGCGGCGCGGTGGTGCATGTGCGGGTCCATCTCTACAACGATCTCGCGGCGGACTACGACGAAGCCGAGAGTGTGAGCGGCTACCGGCTGCGCAAAGAGATCATGGACTCGCGTTGCTTCCGCCTGATCTACGCCGAGATCCGGTTCGACCGCAACCGCCGCGAGCTGGAGCGCACGATCGAGGGCGGCGAGTTTATCACCGCCGAGGAGTACGCACGCCTAAGCCAGCCGGCGCCCGACGCCTGATGGCCGCCCCGCTCACCCTCGCCGCGCTCACGGCGCTCTGCGATGAGTGGCGCGCCCTCGGGCTGCGCGTGGTGCTCACCAACGGTGTGTTCGATCTGCTCCACGCGGGGCATGTGAGCTACCTTGAGCGGGCGCGGGAGCTGGGCGACCGCCTGGTGGTCGCGCTCAACTCCGACGCCTCCACTCGTGCCATCAAAGGGCCGCTGCGCCCGATCGTCCCCCAAGCCGACCGCGCCGCTGTGCTGCTGGCCCTGCGGGCAGTAGACGCCCTGACGATCTTCGATGAGCCCACCGCCGAGGCGGTGGTCACAGCCGTGCGGCCCGAGGTCTACGTCAAGGGCGGCGACTACGCTGCGGGCACAGGCGGCGAGCCCGACCTCGACCGGCTCCCCGAGGCTCGCGTGGTGATGGGCTACGGCGGCCAGGTGACGCTGCTGCCCTACGAGCCGGGCCGCTCCACGAGCGAGCTGATCCGGCGGATCAGGGAACTGGGGCAGGAGCGCGGCCCGTAGAAACGACCGACGACCGCCCGCAGCCTGCCTGGCCGAGGTCGGTCGTCGGTTGTCTGTGGCTCTGTTTAGAAGAACAGCTTGGCGAACTTGAGGATGCCCTGGTTCCAGGGCACGCGGTGGGAGACGCCGGTGGCGTGCTGGAAGTCGCTCAGGTGCTCGATGTACCATTTATAGTTGCGCACCAGCGCTTCTTTGTTCGAGTATTTCGGCTTGAAGCCGAGGGCACGCTTCGCCTTCTCCACCGAGACGAAGGAGTCCTCGGTGATGGTGCCGTAGGCCCATTTGTAGACCGGCGAGAGCTTCAGCTTCTCCAGCACGACCAGGGCGGCCGTCATCGGCGCGGCGGGGAAGGTGATGATCCGCTTCCCGAAGCCGGCGGCGTCGAGCACGGCCTGGAAATCCTCTTTGATCGTGGTGAACTCCTCGGCGCCGATATTGAAGGTGTCGTTCACCTGCTCTACCGGCAGCGTCGCGCAGAGGTAGATCGCCTCGCAGAGATCCTCAACGTCGAGGAGTTGGTAGCGATTCTTGCCGTTGCCCGGCAGGGGGAAGTTCTTGCCGTCCTTCGCCCAATCGTAGAGCATGGCGAAGATGCCGAGGCGCTCAGGGCCGATGAACGATTTCGGCCTGATGATCGGCACGCACATGCCGCGGGCGCGGTAGCTGAGACAGACCTCCTCGGCCTTCACCTTGGCCTCGCCGTAAGGGCCGACGCCCTGCATCTTATCGGTCTCAAGCAGCGGGTGATGGTCGGGGATGCCGTAGACGGCGGTGGTTGAGATGTGGATAAAGCGCTCGACGCCCCGCTCGTAGGCGGACTGGATCACATTGCGGGTGCCGTCGATATCAGTGGAGAAGATGTCGGCCGGCTTATAGAGCGGCAGGGCGGCCGCGGTGTGCACCACCTGATCGACGCCCTCCATCGCCCTATCCACCGCGCCGCGGTCGCGGATATCGCCGGTATGAATCTCGACCCTGTCGCGCTCGGGATAGTCGAAGGGGGCGATGTCGAGGCTGCGGACCTTATGGCCGCGGGCGAGCAGGTAGCGGGTGAGGTTAATGCCGAGAAAGCCGGCGCCGCCGGTGATGAGAAACGTTTTCTGCATTGGCTTATGCGGCGGCGTCGGCGCGACGGCCGCCGATTGTCAGTCGCTTTGCTGCATCAGGGCTCGGACGAGCCCGCCGCGGGCTATTATACCCAACAATACGCCATCGGCGGCGACCACCGGGAGGCGCTCGGCTCCGAGCTCAAGGAGGCGGTGGGCGGCGGCGAGCAGCGAAGCCTCAGGCCCGATCGTCGGCGGGGCGGGCGCCACCAACTCCGCCAGGCCGCGGTCGCTGTCGGGCAGGGCGAGCGGGGAGGGCTGCGGGCGCTGCAGGGCGGCGAGGAGGGCAGCTCGTCCCTCGGCGGCGAGCGCGCCCAAGGCCGCGGCGATGTCGAGGGTGCCGGCCAGGCGGCCGGCGGCGTCGATCACGAGCAGGGGCTGCCCGGGGGCGGCGAGGAGTTGGGGCAGCGCCTGGCCGAGCCGCTGCTCTAAGCGGCCAAAGGCGACGACCGTCTGCATCACCAGGCCGACGGTGACGGGGGCCTCGGCGTCGCGCACGCTGGGAGCTAGAGGATTCGCCTCGTCTTGCGACCCGTGGGTCTGCCCCAAGGCGGCCCGCAGCACATCCTCGTCGCTGAGCAGGCCGGCCAGGCGGCCATCGTGATCCACGACGGGCACCTGCGAGTAGCCCCACTCCACCATTCGCACAAGCGCCTCGGGCAGCGCGCTGCTGGCGCTCACGCTGGCCGGCTCGAGATTCATCACATCGCGGGCGGCGCGGCCGATCAGCGGGGCCAAGGCGGCGTCGCGCTCCACGGGCTCCAGGGCGGGTAAGAGGTTGAGGGGCAGGCGCAGGCCGGCGCGCCAGGCCAGCTCCTGGGCGGTGATCAGGCCGGCGAGGCGCCCGTCGGGGTCCACGACGGGCAGCGTGGTGAGCCGCCCCTCGCCCATCGCGGCGATGGCGGCGCTGAGCGGCGCGTCGTGGGCGATCTGGGGGGCCGGGCTGCGCATCACGTCGCCTACCGTGTTGTCGGCGGCGAAGGGGCCTCTGGCGCGAAGCGTGGCCCGGTAGACGGGGATCTCCTCGATGGTGACGAGCGAGTCGCCGAGCAGGCTGTCGAGCAGGGGGAGCAGGCGCGCTACTCGCTCGGCGCGGTCCACCCACTCGATCACGACAGGCTGGTGCTGGTCGGGCCGGTCGGGGGCGGCCAGGCGCGAGCGCTGGCCCGGGCCGAAGCCGGCGAGGCCCTGGAGGGCGGTGGCGCCGGTGGCGCCTGAGCGCCGCAGCTGCTCGAGGATGGCGAGGTAGCGGGCGCCGCCCTCCCATTGGTCGTCCCTGCTCAGATAGATGCGCACACGCTGGACGTTGTCGGCTAGGGGCATGGGCTTCCTCGCGGCTTGGGTGGGTGATGACGGTGGACCGGGTTGGGCGGCCACGATGGTTGGGTTGGGCGACCACGATGGGTGGTCCCACCGGGCCGGATTATACCATTTTGGATTTCCGGACCGTCGCCAGGGGCCACAAACTGTTCTGCAAGTAAGCCGGATCCATGGCTTCTGGAAGCCTTTTTCGCCATATCATGTCGCCGGAACGCTTGACATGCCCGGGGCGTAATGCTACAACTGTGCCTATCCCTGCAATAATTTCTCGTTATCGTAAAGGCGGTGCTATGGCGAAGGCACTTTCGCTGATCGGCATCTCAGGCTCACGAGTGGGCCAATCTACGGTATTTACCGCGCGCAGCACGACGATCGGCTCCGGCGTCGGCTGCGACATGGTGCTGAACGACCGCATGCTGCTGCCGCGGCACGCGGAACTGCGGGTCTCGCTCGATCGCTGGTTCGTCGTGCCGCTCGACCCGAAGGCGAGCATCTTTGTGAACGGGGAGCCCGTGCGCGGGCAGCACCGTATCGACGAGGGCGACCTGCTGACGTTAGGCTCGGCGACCTTCAAGGTGACGCTCGGTGAGGCCGAGCGGGCCGTGGGTGAGCGTCGCCAAGAGTCGACCGCGCTGGATATGGAGGGGCGCTGGCGGGACTAAAGGCCGCCAGGATCGCCGGCTGGGACATATGGCCGAAGCATTCGCCTGGTATCGCTCGTGCGATACGAGGACTGTCCAGGGCGAATCTTCGGCCCTACAGAATTGCCCAGGGCGAATCTCACACCAGGAAGCGGGCGGCCAGGAGCGGCAGCTGCTTGAGCGGGCCGGTGCGGACGCGGGTATGGGGCAGCGAGGCGAGGAATTGCTGACCGTACTTCTTGGTGAGCAGGCGCCGATCGAGACAGACCACAACCCCGCGATCCTCCTTGCTGCGGATGAGCCGCCCAAAGCCCTGCTTGAAGCGCAGGATGCTCTGGGGCACCGAGAACTGCTCGAAGGCGCGCTCGCCGAACTGCTCGCTCCTGGCGGCGAAGATCGGGTCGGTGGGCACGCTGAAGGGCAGCTTGGCGATCACCAACACCGAGAGCGCGTCGCCCACCACGTCCACGCCCTCCCAGAAGCTGTTCGTGCCAAGCAGCACGGTGCGCGGGAACTCCTTGAAGCGCTCGAGGAGTGAGCGCCGGCTCCCGTCAAGGCCCTGGCCGAGCACGGCGATCTCCTGCTCCTCCAGCGGCTCCTGAATGGCGTTATAGGTCTGCTTCAGCGCGCTGTTGGCGGTGAAGAGCGCCAGGGTACGGCCGCCGGTGGCGGTGCAGAGCTCGATCAGGGCCTGCTCGATCGCCTGCTGGTAGCCGCGCTGGTTCGGTTCGGGGATGTCGTTGGGGATGTAGAGCAGCGCCTGCTGCTCGTAGTCGAACGGCGACTCCAGCATCAGCTCCTCGGCCTCGTCTAAGCCCAGGCGGCTTTTCACAAAGCTGAAGCCCCCCTCGATAGTGAGCGTCGCCGAGGTGAGGACGCTCGTCTGCTTCTGGGCGAAGAGCTCGGCCTGGAGGATGTCGGCCACGGTGAGCGGCGCGGCCGTCAGCGTCAGCGTGTCCCGCTGCCGATCCTGGGTTAGCCAGCAGATGCTGGCCTCGTCGCCAAAGATGATATGGCCGGTGCGGACGCGCACATCGAGCGAAAAGCGGTAGAGGAACTCCAGCCGCAGCAGCAGCTCGTCGTAGCCCGGCACGCCGGCGTCTTCCAGCTCTCGCAGCAGGTTCTGGAGCTTGCCTAAGCCATCGCCGATCACGGTTAGGATGTCGGTGAGGTTGGCCCAAGCCGTCTGGATCTCCTGCCACTCGGGCTTGTTGCGCACGCCCGGCGTGAGGCGCAGCCGCGGATCGTACTGGCCGTCGCTGGCCTCGCGGGACACAAAGTTCGTCAGGCGGTTGAAGCAGTCGAAGACGGCGGCGCGGGCGCGGGCCAGCGCCGGGCGGATCTGCTCGGCGATCTGCTCGACCCGCTCTAGCTGAGCCTGGTCGGCGCCGCTCTCTCGCAGCTGGGCTGGCAGCTCGGAGAGCAGGCCGCTCACCAACTGCACGCCGCCCTGCTGGAAGATATCGTCGAGAAACTTCAGCAGGGCCGCCTGATCCACGCTGAAGCTGAGCTGGTCGGTGGCCACATCCTCCAGGTTGTGGGCCTCGTCCACCACCAGATGGTCATAGGGTGGGAGCACGTTGGCCTGGGAGGCGAGATCGGCGATGAGCAGGGCGTGGTTGACGACGAGGATATGGGCGGCCTCGGCCTCGCGGCGAGCCTTAAAGAAGTAGCAGTCGCGGAAATACTGGCAGCGCGGGCCGGTGCATGTCTCGGGGGTGGCGTTGATGCGGCTCCAGGCGGCGTTCTCGCGGTCGATCAGCAGCAGCTCGGCCTTATCGCCGCTGCGGGTGCTGGGCAGCCAGAGCTGCACTTTGAGCAGGGTGCGCACCTCGTCGGGGGCGAGGTTCTCCAGGCGCCGGGTGTCGTGGTAGCGCTTCAGGCAGAGGTAGTTCCCGCGGCCCTTGAGCAGCGCGGCAGTGAAGGGGGGCGCGGAGGACAGAGAGCCCGCAAGCTCACCGTTAGTCTCCGCTCGGGCCTCCTGATCTCCCGCCATCACCCGCTGGAGGTCGGGGATATCCTTGAAGAAGAGCTGGTCCTGGAGGTTGATCGTGTTGGTGGAGATCACCACCCGCTCGCCGCGGCGGACGGCGTGCATGACGGAGGGCACGAGATAACTGAGCGACTTGCCCGTGCCGGTGCCGGCCTCGACCAGCAGCGGGTCGTGCTGGTTGAAGGCGTTGGCGATCGCGCGGGCCATCTGGGCTTGGGGCTCGCGGGGCTCGTAGCCGGGGAAGGCGCGGCCGAGAGGCCCATCGGGGGCGAAGAAGGCGCTCACCTCGTCGAGGTCGAGGGGGCGCAGGTCGCCGGTGGGCTTGAGTGGCGTCACCTCGCCCGCCGTGGCCAGGGGCGGCGGGCCGCCGATCATCGCCCCGCCCGCGGTCGCCGGTCGTCGCTCGTCGGTCGCCTCCACAAAGACGTTCTTCGCCCGCACCCGCAGGGCATCCTCAAAGAGATCGCGCATGGGGAAGGCGATGCGCTGGGTGAGGCGGGCGATCTCGGTGAGTTGCTGCAGGTCGAGGTCGTCGATCAGGCGTAGGATATGGGTGAAGACCCTGGCGGCGACGATCGCGTCGTTGAGGGCGCGGTGGTCGTCGGGGTGAGGGATGCCGAGCCGCTCGGCGAGGGCGCTAAGTTTATAGATCGGGGCCTGGGGGATGAGCAGGGTGGCGAGCTCGAAGGTGTCGTAGACGGGCTGGGCGAAGCTCATGCCGTGAGCGCGGAGCATGCTGAGGTCGAAGCCCACGGAGTGGCCGACGATCGGGTAGCTCTTGATGAAGCGCGCCAGATCGGCGCCGATGGCGTTGAAGCGCGGGGCGCTCGCCAGATCCTCGGGGGTGATGCCGGTGAGCCTGGTGATCTTGAGCGGGAGCGACTGGCGCGGGGCGACCAGCTGGCTATAGCTCTCCAGCAGCTCGTCGCCGCGGAACTTTACCGCCGCCACTTCGATGATCTCGTCCACGTTGGGTGAAAGGCCGGTGGACTCGACGTCGATGGCGACGTAGACGCGCTCGCTCATTGATGGCTCCGCAGTAGTACAACGATACGGTAAGGGCGCCCATACGGGGCGCCCTATGAGGGGCGTTCCACATCCAGACGTTCGGGGCCGCCCCGCACATACGGGCCATTATAGCGCAAGGGAGTAGCTCACAGCCGACGCTCCCCGGCGGGGCGCGCGTGCCGGTCGCTTCTCGGCGGCGCTACGGAGCGCGGTTGAAATCGGGCGGCTGGTTGAGCAGCAGCCAGTACATGCCCAGGGTGCGCATCGCCTCGATGAACTGCTCGAAGTCCACCGGCTTGACGATATAGCTGTTCACGCCGAGCTGGTAACTCTCGACAATATCGCGCTCCTCACGGGACGAGGTCATGATCACGATCGGGTAGTGCTGGGTGCGCGGGTCGGCCTTTGTGCGCCGCAACACCTCGAGGCCGTCCACCAGGGGCAGCTTCAGGTCGAGGAGGATCACCTTGGGGCCGTTGGCAATGTCGCGGTCGGCGTACTTGCCGGTGCAGAAGATATACTCGAGGGCCTCAGCGCCGTCGCGGATGACATGGATGTTGTTGGTGAGATTATGCTTGCTGAGGGCGTGGAGCGCCAGGGTCACATCGTTCGGGTTATCTTCCACGAGCAAGATCTCAACCGGCCTGCTGGTCATGGCTCTCTCCTCCGAGGGTGAAGTAGAAAGTCGCCCCGCGATCGACCTGTGCCTCGGCCCAGATACGCCCGCCGTGACGATGGATGATCCGCTGGACGATCGCCAGGCCCACGCCGGTGCCCTCATACTCCTCCGCGCGGTGCATGCGCTGGAACACCCCAAAGAGCTTATGGCTGTAGCGCATGTCAAAGCCGACACCGTTATCCTTCACAAAGTAGATCGTCTCGTCACCCTCGCACAGGCTGCCGATCGTGATCGCGGCCACAGGGCGACGCCGAGTGTATTTGAAGGCGTTGGCGAGCAGATTGATCCAGACCTGCTTGAGCAGGGCGGAGTCGCCTTGAGCGGCGGGGAGCGGCTCGAGGCTGATCTCGATCTGCCTGTCGTTGTTCTCGGCGCGCAGCTCATCGAGGCACTGCTGTACCAGCTGGTTGTGGTCAACAAGGCGCTTGGCGAGGGGCTGGCGGCTCAGGCGGGCGAAGGCCAGCAGATCGTCCACCAGGCGGCCCATCTGCTGGGCGCTGCCGCGCACGAGCTGGAAATACTCCTGGGCCTTGGGCGGCATGTCGGCGACGTACTCCTCGAGCAGGATGCGCGAGAAGCCGTCGATGGACCGCAGTGGCGCCCGCAGGTCGTGGGAGACGGAGTAAGAGAAGGCTTCGAGCTCCTTGTTGGCGGCCTCGAGCTCGGCGGTGCGCTCGGCGACGCGCCGCTCGAGCTCCTCGTTGATGCGGCGCACCTTGGCCTCGGCCTCCAGGCGTGAGGTAATGTCGCGGATGATCACGGTGAAGAGCTTCTTGCCCTCCACCTCTACCTGTGAGATCGTCGCCTCGATCGGGAACTCCTCGCCGTCGGCTCGCACCGCCTTGAGCGGGTTGAGGGTGCCCATCGAGCGGCTGGTGGTGCCGGTTGAGGCGAATCGCCTGATCTCCTGCGCGTGACGGTCGCGGATAGCCGGCGGCACGAAGCGGTGGATCGAGGTGCCGAGGGCCTCCTGGGCCGAGCAGCGGAAGACCTGCTCGGCGGCGGCGTTGAAGAGCACGATCGTATGGCTCTCGTCCGCCGAGATGA
>DAOUGF010000650.1:0-2578 GCA_034429295.1 Chloroflexaceae bacterium | reverse complement strand
GGCCGTACGTTCTGAGCAACGCGCTATGAGCACACTAACGAGCGAGCCGGCGAGCGCGGTGGTGCTGGCGGGTGGCCTGAGCCGCAGGATGGGCCAGGACAAGCGGCGGCTGCGGCTCTGGGGCGCGGAGGGGCCGACGCTCCTTGAGCATACCGTCGCCGTCGTGGGCGCCCTCTGCCCCGATGTGGTGGTGGTACTGAACGACCCGGAGGCGTGGACGGGGCTCAAGGCGCGGCTGGTGGGCGACGTCTATCCCGACGGCGGCGCGCTCGGCGGAATCTACTCGGGGTTGGCGGCCTGCGCCCACGAATACGCCCTGGTGGTGGCCTGCGATATGCCACTGCTCAACCCGGCGCTGCTCGCCGCCATGCTAGCTCGCCCCCGCGACTACGACCTGCTCGTGCCGCGTTCGCCGAGGCCAGGCGCCGCCCGTAACAACCTCGACGTCGAGCCGCTGCACGCGATCTACAGCAAGGCCTGCCTCGAGCCGATGCGCGAGGCGCTGGAGACGGGCCGAAGGCAGATCGCCGCGTTCTTCCCGGCCGTGCGGGTGGCCTATCTGGAGCCGGAGGAGATCGCCAGGCACGACCCCCACGGCCACTCGTTCCTCAATGTCAACACCGCGGAGCAGATGGCGGAGGTGGAGCGGCTGCTCGGGGGCGGGTAGCAGCGGGGGTTTGCGCACGGTGGTGACGACAGACCACCGACGACCGACCACCGACGACCGCCTGACGGTGGCCGGTGGTCGCCTATGTAGAACCGCAAAGATCTTCCGGTAAGCCTGTAGAGCCGAAGCGTTCGCCCTAGATCGCTCGTGTGCTACAGGCGCTATCCAGGGCGAATGCTTCGGCCGTGCCGCCCGAATGACAAGGGTGGATTTTTATAGCTACCTCAGCCGCAGCTGATCCTCCACAACGAATTCGGTCCCGAGGATTTCCAGGCGGGCCCGCACCGGCACCGGCTGGTCGGCGCTAAGCGTCCCCGATTCCACGGCCTTGCGGATCGCCGCCTCGATCTCGCGCTGGGCGCCCACACCGAAGGTCTTCAGGAAGCGGCGCAGGTCGCTATTGAGCTGCTCCTCGTTCATAGTCTCTCCTTGTCGCCTTCACCTTGCTCCCGCAGTGTAGCACACGGCCTCCTGCCGCGCCTCGTTGCCAGGGGCGGCAGCGCCCGCAATAGGCGTGTCGGTGCCACCGATGACGGGGCGGTAGCGCCCTCGCCCCGGCACGCTCCTTGCGAATGGATTGCACCCTACTCGTCCCTATCCCTGCCTGCCGTCGCCTGAGCTGAGGAGGCACAGAGATGCAAGGACCAGTGATGACCCGCCGGCAGTTCCTGAAGGGGACCGCCGCGGCCGGTGTCGGACTCGGCGGCGCCCTGTCGCTGGGGGTGGATCTGCGGCCCATCGCGGCAAAGGCGAAGGCGCTCAAGATCGCGGGCGCCCAGGAGGTTCCCAGCGTCTGCCCGTACTGCGCCGTGGGCTGCGGCACGCTGATCAGCGTGCGCGACGGTCAGGTGATCAACATCGAGGGCAACCCCGACAGCCCGATCAATCGCGGCACCCTCTGCCCCAAGGGCGCGGCCACCTTCCAGCTCGCCGTCAACCCGTTACGGGCTACGAAGGCCCTCTACCGCCGGCCCGGCGCCGCCGACTGGGAGCCGATCGAGCTTGAGCAGGCGATGGATATGATCGCCGAGCGGGTGAAGGCCACCCGCGACGCCACTTGGGTCGAGACGGTGACGGTGCAGAACGCCGACGGCCAGGAGGTCGAGAAGCGCGTCAACCACACCCTCAGCATCTTCTCGCTCGGCGGCGCCACCATGGACAACGAGTGGAACTACGCCCAGCTCAAGCTGATGCGCGGCCTCGGGGTGGTCGCCATCGAAAACCAGGCCCGCATCTGACACAGCGCGACTGTGCCCGGTCTGGGCACTTCGCTGGGTCGTGGCGGCGCCACGACATTCTCAATGGACCTGCAGCACTCCGACGCCGTGATGATGATGGGGTCGAACATGGCGGAGTGCCATCCGGTCGCCTTCCGCTGGCCGATGAAGGCCAAGGCGAAGGGCGCCAAGCTGATCCACGTCGACCCCCGCTTCACCCGCACGAGCGCGATGGCCAACATCTACGCGCCGCTGCGGGCCGGCACCGACATCGTCTTCCTCGGCGCCCTCGTCAACTACATCATCAACAGCGACCGCTGGAACAACGAGCCATTCTTCAAGGAGTACGTGCTCAACTACACCAACGCTCCCACCCTCGTTAACCCCGAGTACCAGGGGCCAGAGGATCTCGACGGTCTCTTCAGCGGCTGGGACGCCGAGCTGAAGCGCTACAACACTGCCAGTTGGGCCTACCAGACGGAGCCCGGCCCCCAAGCGGGCGAGAACGGCGAGCAGAGCGAAGAGAGCGCGACCCAGGGCTTGCCGGCCGCCACGCCTCCCCAGGAAGGCGGCGAGGCCACGGGCGAGGGCGCCGAGCAGCAGCTGCACCAGGGTGGCGGTGCGGATCAGCTGCACGCCGGTGGTGTGCTGCGTCCAGCCCACGGCGTAGGCGATGCAGCTCGTCTTATCGGGG
>DAOUGF010000649.1:0-22562 GCA_034429295.1 Chloroflexaceae bacterium | reverse complement strand
GCTGCCACTGCCAGGGCTCGTACTCGGCGGCGATGTAGGGCATCTCCGGCCGCGGCCCGACCAGGCTCATCTCGCCCCGCAGCACATTGATCAACTGGGGAAGCTCGTCAAGGCTGGTGCGGCGCAGCTTGCGGCCCACCCGCGTCACACGGGGGTCGTCCTCCAGCTTATGGATGAGATTCCCCTGCTCGTCGCGGCGGGCGACCTCCCGCCAGCGCCGGTCGGCGTCCTCGTACATGCTGCGGAATTTGATCATCTTGAAGCGGCGGCCCTGCTCGCCGATCCGCTCCTGGAGGAAGAAGACGGGACCAGGCGACTCGAGCTTGATCAGCAGCGCGATCAGCAGCAGCAGAGGTGAGAGCAGCACCAGCAGCGCTATGCTGGCGGTGACATCGAAGAGCCGCTTCAGCAGGCGCTGGCCCTCGGTGAGGGCCGACTCCCGCAGGCTGATCAGCGGGATGCCGCCGACTGTCTCCACCGGCGTGCGGGCGAAGGTGAGGTCGAGCACACCGGGGATCATATGCACCATCACCGGCTGCTGGAGTAGGGTGAGCGAGAGCTGGGCGACCCGGTTTTGCTGTTGGGGCGGCAGAGCGAAGATCACCTCATCGATCTGCTCGGCGGCCACTACGCTCGGCGTATCGTCGATGCTCCCGAGGTGCCGTACCTCGCTCGGCTCGTTGTCGTTATCGCTGGTATAGCCCACGATCGTCAGGCCCGTCCAGGGGCGTTGGGCGAACTCGCCGGCCAGGCGTTCGGCCGCCGCCGGCTCGCCCACCACCAGCCCCCGGCGCTGCCAGCTGCGGCGGTTGCGCACGAGGACGTAGGAGCGGAAGGCCAGATGGATCAGCAGCAGCAGCACCAGATCCAGAGCCACAAAGGTGAGGAACTGGAGCCGGCTGACGTCGCGCAACGAGAGGTAGAGCACGCCGGCGAAGCTGGCCGAGGCCAGGGCCACAGCGCCGATCAGGCGCCCGATCGCCTCGAGCAGGTTGCGCACGAACAGCGCGCGCTGCGGCGTCAGGATCAGGAAGACCGTCAGCCATATGATGATGACGACGACGTAGACGGGCCAGGGGATGCTGGTCTGCTGCGGCGTGAGGTTGTAGCCGAGGTCGAGCTGGGGTCTAATCTTGGTTGAGAGAAACAAGCTAGCGAGGGTCGCTACTACGTCCCAGAGCAGGACGCTTCCGGTCAACCGGGACCGCAGACGCTCCAGCATATGGCACCTTCAGCCCTACACTACACATCGAGGTGTCACCACAACTGCGCGACCCTCGCTCTCATCAACCTGGATGAGATGAAAAATGGATGACAGAGCCGCCGTAGTGTACCATCCCTCATCAGAATGGGCAAGTTAGGTGCATTATCTTGCAGTGGCGATCTCATTCCCAGCCGCCGTAGGCGATATACGATTTGGTAAGGCCGAGCAGCCGCTCGCGGTAGATGGTGCCGTCAGGAAAGAGTTCACGCATCTGACGAGCGCTAAGAAGCTGGATCGATTCCAGCTCGGCGCGGGCGGCAGCCGGGTCGGGGATGCGCTTCCACCAGCCCACATCCCAGCGGGAGAGCATAGCCACGCGGATAGACATAGGCCAGAACTGGAAGTAGGGGTAGAGGAAGTGCGGCTCGATTGGAAAGGAGCGGCTGGGCGTCTGCACAAAGTAACGCTTGCCGACACGACGGATCTCGCTCGCCATGCGGCGCTGATTGGCAAAATCGCCCACATGCTCGATCACCGAGTTAGAGAAGACCACGTCGAACTCGTCGTCGGCGAACTGGTGCATATCGCGGGCGTCGCCAGCCAGGCCGATAAAGTTGGGCAAGGTTACGGCCGGCGCGGTGATGTTGAGCAGCACCACCAGTACATCACTATCGGCGAAGCGCATCGTCTCCCAGAAACGCTGGGTGCCGCCCACATCGAGGATAGTGATCGGCCGGGGCAACTTGTTGAGCAGCCGGATAAACAGAGCAAAGCGCCGCCGGCGCATCGTCGTGGCCAGTGAATTCATCTCACGGTTATCGGCGAAGCGCTTGATCAGGCGGATCATCGAGCTCCTCTCAGCTTTGCGAGGGGGAAGCGACGCCAGCACCTGCCAAACGGGCCGGTACGGGCCGGCCTAGTAGGCGGAAGAACAGTTCCTCGTAAGCATCGGTCACCGCTTCCCAAGTGTAAACGCTATTAGCGCGCTGCAGCGCGCGCCGGCGATACTCCTCAACGATGGCTGGGTGGGCCAGGAGCTGGGCCAGTAGTGGGCGCAGGCTCGCGGCGCCCTGACGGCCGCTGTAGCTGAAGCCTGCGTCGCCGATCGTCTCCAGATTCTCGGGGGTATCGTTGGCGATCACGCACGCGCCGTGGGCCATCGCCTCGATTAGCGCCGGATGGGTGCCGCCAACCCCCGAAGTCTCCACAAAGATATGGGCGTTGGAACCGAGCTCGTGGTAGCCCTTGCCGAAGACGTAGCCGGTCAGCACGACCCGCGGGTCGGCGGCTGCCAGCTCGCGCAGGCGGGCCTTATAGCTATCGGCGTAGGGCGCATCGCCCACGATCACACACTTCATATCGGTGTCGAGCCCCTGGAAGGCCTCCACAAGGTGGTGGGCGCAATTCTCAGGGACCAGGCGCCCGACAAAGAGGATGTAGCGCCCGGGCTCAAGCCCGAAGCGGGCCAGCGTCTCGCCTGGCGGTAGCCGCTCAACTTCGGAACCGTAGGGGATGTAGGGCGGCTCGCTGCCGAAGCGGTCGCGGTAGAAGCCCTGCACCACGGTCGAGTCGGTCACATATGCGTTCGGCAAGAACGTCGCCATCCACTCGGCGATCTGGATGTAGGTCTTGGCGAATGTCGGCCACTTCTCCCGCTTCCAGTCCAGCCCATCTACGTTGAGGATCGTCCTGGTGCCCACCAGGCGCGGGATCCAGGTAACAGGGCTGTTACCAGCGATGAAGTAGAGGCCGATGTCGTAGCGCTGCGGCAGGGCATGTAGCGACGAGATCAGCGAGTGGGCCAGGGTATCGAAGTATTTATTTGCGATGGTGGGCAGCTTGATCAGGCGCATGCCCTTGTAGTGGCTGCCGGGGTAGGTGATGTGATGGCTTCGGCAGTAGACGCTGACATCGTGCCCGCGGGCAGCTAGGCGCTGGCCAAGCTGCTCAACACAGGTTTCAAAGCCGCTGTAGCTGGCGGGGATGCCGCGCGTGCCGAGGAGGGCGATCTTCATAAAGCACCCTTGTAAAGCCAGCTATCGAGCTAGCACAAGCAGCGAATATCCGCCTAACAACCGCACCGCCAAATCGCGATGAACAGAGTAGAGCAGGCGCCTGGGCAAACTAGCCAATCGGTGGCGCAGGGTGCGTGGCCCAAGATCATTCATCGATGCAGTGTAACAGTGGTCGATAATAGTATAGCCGCTGTCACACAGCGCCTGCAACGCAAGCTCCTTGGTAAAGTAGTGCAAGTGACCGACCTGCCGACGCACTCGCAATATCGGCTCCATGCGCAGAACTGTCTGGACAGACAGGTCAAGCGGGATGTGCAAGAGCTTATACTCGCCGCGCGGGCGTACCGCGCGCAAGAAGCCAAGATAGTCCTCCAGATGCTCGATCAGGTCTATCATCAGCACCAGATCGAAGTATTCAGTACTTGCGCTGAGGAAGTCACCCTGGACGAATCGCAGCGCCTGGTTAGCCCGGGCCTGGCTGAGAGCAATAGCCTGGGGTGAGACTTCGTAGCCAACCAGTTGTGCCTCAGCATCAAGGCTGAGTTGGAGTTGGCGCAGAATCTCGCCGGCCCCGGATCCGATCTCTACAACTGTGCGAGGCCGGATCTTATTCCGGCGCAATATCTCAATAATATGACGCGCCTTCCAGGGCGAATCCTCGATATGCCAGGTCGGGTTGTGCTCAAGATAGGCGCCCTGCGTGTATATGTTCTCGCTCATACTGTCAGAACCTCAGAAGCCGGCGCGCCAAGATCCGCATAGATCTGTGACCACCGCGTGATAAAGCGCTCCAGACTGAACTGCTGCTCGATTCGCCTCCGCCCCTCGTGGCCCATCTCCTGGGCTCTGGCGGGCTGGTCGATCATGCTTATGATAGCGGCAGCCATTGCCTCAGCCTGGCCTGGAGGCACAAGCATACCAGTACGCCCGTCGATCACCAACTCAGTGCTGCCGCCATGGGCGTTAGCGATGACTGGTCGCCCAGCCGCCATTGCCTCCAGCACGACGGTAGGGAAGGGATCGGGCAATATAGAGGGCATCACAAAAAGATCGTAGGCATCGAGCACGGCTCCGACATCCTCGCGGAAGTTATCGAGCGTCATCACGCTAGTAAGGCCAAGCCGATCAATGGCGGCCCGCAACTCGACAACCCGCCCTTCCTGGCCGGCGACGGTCCCGCCGACAATAGCGAAGCGGGCGGCGGGCCGAGCTTGATGGACCAAGGCGGCCACTTCCAGAAAGTAGTCCTGGCCCTTCCAGTGGCTGAGGCGGCCCACCATGCCGATCAGGGGCGCATCAGAGGGAACGCCCCAACTCGCCCGGACGGCCTGCCCGCGGCCACGCCCAGCGTCGACGCGCCGTGTATCGAGGCCGTTATGCACAACCGTCGCCTTGGCGGCATTCAGCGGATCAGCGGTGCAGAGATTGTCGTAGGTGGCCGTCGAAACCGCTACGACCCGCTCGGAGAGCCGCGGCGCCAGCCAGGCGGTAAGCCGGCGCAGGAAGCGCGGGCGCAGCAGGATCTCATGCACATGCCAGATGTGAGTGATACCTGTGAGGCGCGCGGCCAACGCTCCTGAGAGCACGGCCAGGGTATTGCTATGGACAACCTCCACCCGCTCCCGCCGGATAAGCCAGCAGAGGAAGAGCACTGAGGCAAACAGCCTCCAGAGGAAGAGTAGGATCCCAAGCGGGCGGAAGTACTGGCGGCGCAGGACAGCCAGCCTGAAGTGGATCGTCTTCACCCCTTGCTCGCGCAGGGCTTGACTGAGTAATCCAGGAAAAGGCAGGTCGTCTGCAAGCACGACGATCGGTCGAAAACGACGGCGATCCAGCCCGGAGATCAGCTGAAGCAGGATCAGATCGGCGCCATACAACTCATCGCTCGGGTGGACGTACAGAATCGGCTTGGGCGGCGCGTGCTCCTGGCTCATACGGCCTCCCGGAGGGGAGTCTGCGCATCGCGCCGGCCGATCACTCGGGCAGGAACGCCACCGACGATCGCATACGCCGGCACATCCTTCGTCACCACGGCACCCGCCGCCACCACTGCACCTTGCCCCACCCGGACACCCGCGAGGATCGTGCTGCCGCTGGCGAGCCAGCAATCATCCTCGATCACGATCGGGGCACGCGTGACCCCCTGGTTGCGCATGGGGAGATCGAGGCTGGCGAAGTTGTGATTCTCAGCGAAGAGGCTTACCCGCGGCGACATCATCACATTGCGGCCAATCGTGATCCCGCCCGAACAGCCAATATAACAGTAGGCGCCAATATTCGAGAAATCGCCGACACTGAGCCCTACGCCGATCTCGCGGCCGTAGTAGCCTGAAGGCCGGATCATAGCAAAACTGCCGATCGTAACCTTATCACCAAAAACAATTCCTTCACGGGAAATCCCCTGGATCTCGCTGTAGTCTTCGGCGACAAAACTACGACCGAGGCTAATATACTGTGGGTTGCGCACGCGCACCCCGCGCCCGATCAGCACCAACCCAGCCGCACGCCGTAGGCGTGGCCGGAGCAGCACACCACGCAGCGCCATTGGTAACACTTTACTCAAGATCTGAGCGACATCCCGTGGCGAGCGATCGGCAAACAGATCGTTAGGAACGACACCGCTACGGGCAGCCAGACGCCGCAGCGACGATTGCAGTGAGTAGCTCATACACTAGTCAGCGGCTGGCGCCACAAGGGCGTCAACCAATGGCGGGGTAACAGGCGTGGGCTGGCCAGCCAGCGCCCGGTTCTCGAGCACAGGCAGCCGCATTGCCAGGCCGAGCAGCAGCCATAGATAGCTGCCGACTGTCAACTCCTGGAAATCTGCGATGAAGAGTCCGTGGGCCATTGCAGCGGCCACCCAAGCGACCGCGGTAACCGCCAACCCCCGGTGGAGCGGGTCGCGCAGCCGAAAGATGTTCACATAGGCGACATAAGCGC
The DNA here is from genome assembly GCA_034429295.1 of Chloroflexaceae bacterium. GTDB lineage: Bacteria > Chloroflexota > Chloroflexia > Chloroflexales > Chloroflexaceae > OHK40. The sequence continues at coordinate 16,403 of DAOUGF010000649.1, read as the reverse complement.
AGCTGCAAAGCAGAACTAGGAAGAGCAGCAGGCCAGGCACCCCCAACTCCATTGCAGTTTGAAAGTAGTAGGATTCGGTGGCATAGAGTTGGCCATCGGCACCGACGATACGAGTGTTCAGCGCACGGGCGCCAACCACACCGAGGCCGACACCGAGTGGGTTGGCGATCACTGTCTCAAGGTTTTGCCGGTTAATGTCGAAACGATAGGCCGCCGAGGGATCGTTCAACGAGATCGTGTTGAACAGGTGCCGGTCGAGGCCGAGGGCCAAGCCAGTGGGCACGGCGATCAGGATCAGCAGCAGCAGCGGGAGAGCGAAGACCTGCTTACGCCGCCAGATCAGCCCACTAAAGGCGATCCCGACAACGCAGGCCACCCACCCGCTACGAGAGACTGTCAGCAGCAGAGCGCTAAAGAGCAGGCCCACCAGGGCTAGAGTAGGCCAACGCCAGCGCGGGAGGCGCAAAGCCAAGTTGAGCCCAAGAAGCACAACGAAAGTCAGATAGAGAGAGAACTGGTTTGGGCTTGAGAACGTGCCCATCGCCCGCTGGAAGGCGCCGCCAAGGAACGAAAACGAGTTCGCGATGCGGCCATCGACCGCATAGTAGCGCCAGAGAAAGTTATAGCCCAGCCAAAAGACTTGGAAGATTGCGAACGCGGCCACGATTCCGCCCACACCGAGCAGGCCCGCAGGCAGCGTGCGCACCCACCGCAGGCTGATCGGCAAGGTCAGCGCGAGGACGAGCAAAGCCAGAGGTTCGAAGGTGCCGCGGAAGCCGTAGAGACCGGCCACCAAGGCAGGCGAGTTGATCACACCCCAAACACCCGTCAGCAGGTAAAGCAGCAACAGCGGCAGCACCCAAGCGTGAGCCATCCGCAGCCGCCCGCTGAGCAGCACCAGGATAACTACCCGCAGCACCAAGGCAAGCAGTAGCAGGTCCTTCCAGGACTGCAGCAGCGTCGTCAGGCCAGAGGAAAGTCCTAACTCGACCCTGATCACCTGGAAGGTGAGGGTGTGGAAGGGCATGAGCAGCAGGTAGATAGCAAGCAGCCAAGCCGGTCGGTGCCACCAAAGGTAGACCGCCCCAACAAGGGTGATCGGGCCGAGTAGCAGCCCAGCGATGACAAGCGCGATCATGATGCCCACCCCCTGACAGGAGCCCGCTCAGGCTCCGGGCTTACGCACGACCCAGACGTTCTGCAGGCCTAGGATGCCGAGGATGTAGCTCCAACTCGGCGAGCAGATCTGTGCGGCGAAAGAGCTCCTGGAGCGGCTGAGGGTGGTTTTCAAAGTAAAACTACTCCGTAGCTAGACGATGCGAGTGCGCAGGCTGCGTGCTTGTGCCCACACACGCTCGCCGACCAGTTGGCGGACCGCTGCTTTACCCAAAGCGACGAGGGCATGGGGCGTCATGCCAGGCGCAGCGAGCACCGCCTCCCTGAGATAGGTCAGCGCACGGTTTAGATCGAGTGTAGTAGGCTGCAGATACACCCGCGCCGCAAACAGCCGAGCTGCTGCGCGAGCCTGCCGCAGGCTCAGTTGCCCACGGCTGGCTGCACTACAGAGGATCCGATCGGCCTCGCCACAGAAAGCCTCGCTCTGCGCTACCGTCTTCGAGCTGTCATGAAGCCGGTAGAGCGCAAGCTCGTGGGACACATGCCGTATCGGCAGCACCGCAGCGAGTCGTACCCAGAGATCGTAGTCAAGCCCAAAGTGGTACCGTGTATCAAGGCCACCACACTCACGCACGGCTGCAGTAGGCACGAAGGTGGCCGGCTGCATTGGCAAAGCGCGCATCGTAAGCAGCTTGCGCGCGTCGAGAGAAGGCGATTGATTAGGACAGGGACCGAGATCGGCACCATCAGCGTCGATCAGGCGGGCCAACCCGTAGTAGATCGCGGGACCGTGCTCCTGCCAAGCCCTGGCCACCCGGCCCAACGCGCCAGGGAGAAAGAGATCATCGGAGTTGAGCCAGATAAAGATCTCGCCACGGGCTTGGGCCAACCCCTTGTTGATCGCATCAGCCTGGCCTTGGTCGGGCTCGCTGACCCAACGCATACGCGGGTCGCCCTCTAAGCTTCGCAGCACCTGTGCCGTCTCGTCGGTGCTGCAGGCGTCGAAGATGAGGAGCTCGAAGTGTGGGTAATCCTGTCCGAGCACGCTCTCAACGGTGGCACGGATGAAGCGCCCCTGGTTATACGAGGGCGTAACGATGGTGATCAAGGGCTGGACAGTGTGAGGCTTACTCATAGTCTTAGGAGCGCACAAACTCGACCAGGGGCTGGCGATGAAACACCTCGAGCTGGCCGCCCTCGGTACAGTTCACAATCTCGCGGCCGCTAGCGTAGAAAATATCGCGGGCCATGGTGTAGGCAGCCTCGCTCTCTACGAGATCGGGCAGTTGCCACTTCATGCCGCCGCTGAAGTAGTTTGGGTCGAAGTGGTCGGCATCGCGACCCTCGGCCACCACCGTCTTGTTCGCCGGGCCCTTGGCACTGAAAGTATGATCACAGCCGATCAAGGCCACCCGGCTAAAGCCAAGATGGTAGGCCAGTTGCATCGCTACGAATGTCACGGTGGCACCCTGGTAGATGCTTACCGAGCAGTCGCGGGCGAACTTACGCTGTTCAGTGCTGTGCAGGAAGATCACGCCGGGGCGGGGGTGCACCTTCCCGAGGGCGGCACTATCGAGGAAGAGCGGGATATCGGTGCGATTGTAGAAATCGGCGTTCTGCTCCAGCACATAGGGGTTAACAGACACGATGCAGGAGGGCCGGAACGTCGATTTATCGAAGAGCAGGTTGATCTTGTTCAGGCCGAAGGTAAAAATACCATCGAGCAGACTGAGGTCGCTCTTGAGCAACGAAGGCCCATTGCAGACGATCACTGCCTTCTGACCGGCGTAGCGATCGCGCATGTTGCGTAGGGCCTGCCGCGAACGCCACGATTCTGGCCGCAGGTCCCAACGCAGGCGCTGGACGATCAGGTAGGCGGCGAAGCGGTAGGGGTTAACGGTGGGCTTGAGCGCAAGAGTCGGCTCCTCCGCCTGCAGGATGCGCTGTTGGTGACGGATCATTCGGTGCTCAGCCTCGCAGTGGCGCCGCCGTCGACGATCAAGGCCTGGCCGGTGACGAAGGACGAATAGTGCGAGTCGGCGAGGAACAGGATGGCCCTGCCGATCTCGGTGGGCTTGCCGATGCGGCCCATCACCGTGCGCGCAGCCAAGGCGTCCATCAACTCCTCGATGTTGGTGCCCTCCACATGGCCGCGGGTGAGCCCGGCATGGAGCATGGGTGTATCGACAGCGCCTGGCAGCACTGCGTTGACCCGGATCTGCTCGCGGGCCAACTCGATCGCCAGCGCCCTGGTCAGGGCCAGGAGCGCGCCCTTGCTTGCAGCGTAGGCCGCAATATTCGCCGAGGTGGCCACGGCGTGGACCGAACTGACGTTGACGATCGCCCCACCGCCGTCGGCCCGCAGGAGCGGGTAGGCGTGGCGGACGCCGAGGTAGACAGAGCGGAGATTTGAGGCCATCACCGCGTCCCACTCCTCGGGCGTTGTCTCGACCAAGGGCTTGGCCACTTGGATGGCGGCGTTGTTCACCAGCGCATCAAGGCGACCCTCCTGGGCCGTAACCTCGTCGAAGATCGCCCGCGACTGCTCGATGTCGGCGATGTCGGCGCGGATGAAGCGGTGCAAGCTGGTCGGGGCCGGTCGATCGCCACGATCGACGCCAATCACCCGCCAGCCGGCTTCGGCGAAGACCTGAGCGGTGGCGCTGCCGATGCCACCCGCGACGCCAGTGATCAGCACAGTTCGGCTCATGACCGCGTCCCCTCCAGTACAGCGAGCAGGTTGCGGATGGTATTCTCATGCACCCGCTCCCAAGCCTCTGGGCTACTGTTGGCATTGTGGGGTGCGAGCATAACGTTGTCCATCGCGAGCAGTGGGCTATCAGCGGGCAGCGGCTCGTCCTCAAAGACATCGAGAGCGGCGCCCGCGATCTGGCCGCGCTGCAAGGCCCGCACCAGCGCCGGCTCGTCGATGATCGGACCACGGGCGGTGTTGATCACAACGGCGTTGGGGCGCATCAGCGCGAAGGCCGCGTCATTCAGTAGGTGCCGGCTGCTTGGATTGAGGTCGCAATTGACGCTCACGAAGTCGGCCTCCCGCAAGAGCGTGGCCTGGTCGACCATCCGCACGCCGGTGGCGGCCAGGAACTCGGCTGGTGGCTGCTGCGGATCGGTCCCCAGGATGCGCATGCCAAAGGCGGCGGCACGGCGGGCTACGGCCCGGCCCACATTGCCGACGCCAATGATACCCAGAGTGCACTCGCGCAGGGCCACGCTGGGGATCTTGAGCCAACCGCTGCTGCGCATGTGGCGGTCCATCCAGGGCAGGCGACGGGCGAAGCAGAGCATGTAGCCCAGCACGCTGTCGGCCACCGGCTCGCTGAAGGCATTGGGAGTGTTGCAGAGGGCGATGCCGAGCCGGGCGCAGGCGTCCCGGTCGATCGAGTCGATCCCGGTGCCCCACTTCGAGATCACCTTCAGGCGCGGGGCGGCCCGCAGCACCCGCTCAGTGAAGCGGTCGTCGCCACAGATCACGCCGTCGACATCGCCGACGAGGCCGAGCAACTCGGCCTCCTCGAGGCGCTCGTTCACGGGGGGGACGAGGAGCTCGATCCCGCGCTCCGCAAAGATTGGGCGGAAGCGCTCGATCTCCGACAGCATATAGGGTGCGCTGATCAGGACTTTCATAGGTCTCCCATCATACCGCAACTAAGAGCGGTCGTTGTCGCTGCCGTACCACTGCTGGTAGATCAGCTCCGCGATGCGGAAATCGTGCTCCTCGTCGATATCCCAAGCCTCGAGACGGTCGATCTCGAAAAGCAGCGGGCGCTCGCCGATCCGATTATGGCGGCGGGCTAGCGACTCGCGGGTGAAGAGGTAGAGGTTCGAGTTCTCCTCATACACCGGCGGCAGATCCTGGGTCCGCAGTAGGATGGCCGGGTTATGGTTCACCGGGCGGGCAAGGGCATCCCAGAGGCGCGACTGCAGCCGGGTGACGCCGAAGAGCGAGTCGTAGAGCGGATAGGCGGCGAGGAATTGGTCGATCGCCCGGCTGATGGTGGCGGCGCGCAGCAGCGGGTTGGTGGAGTGAGTCTGCAGGTAGAAATCGCCAGCCACTTGAGCGGTAGCATTGAGCAGCACATCGTTCATGGGCGTGGCGCCGTCGCGCAGGTGGGGAGGACGCTCGATCACGCGCAGCTGCGGGAAATGCCGCGCGGCGTCCTCCATGATCGCCGGGCTATCGGTGTCGATCACCACCTCGCTCACTTGGGGGCAGGCGAGCAGCTGACCGACAATGTGATGGTAGAGCGGCCGACCGGCGAAGGGGCGATAGTTCTTGCCCGGCACACGCTCGCTGTTGTGGCGCATCGGCACGAGGGCAACAATTCGGGGTGACGATTTCATAGGCACAGTGTCAACGCTCGGCGGCGCTCAGAGTCGCCCGCCAGCATCATCATGGGCGAGCAGAGCATAGTCGATCGGCTGGCGCGAGCGGGCGGCGCTGGCGGGGCGAGGCCGGACCAACTCGCTCGGATAGTAGAAGGTGCGGCGCAGAGTCTCGGAGACCGGGCCACTGCGTGCGAAGCCGCGGTAGGTGCCCCAGAACTGCATCAGTCGGAAGACTACGATCTCGGCGGCCCGCTGCCCCAGCACACCATCATGCCAGGCATGGAAGAAATCGCTGGCAATATTGGCCGCGCAGAGGCGCACGAAGTCGCGCAGGCCGAAGCGCTGATCAGGGAAGATCCGCCGCAGAGCCATCGCCTCACGCTGGTAACGCCGAAAGATCCGCTGCGGGCTCTCGTCGTGCAGGTGAACGATCTCAGCCTCGGCGTTGTAGGCCACCCGCCAGCCCAACCGCATGGCTCGATTGGCCCAATCCACATCCTCGAGGCCTGTGAGAGACTCGTCATAGGGCAGTTCAGCCCAGATCGCGCGCCGCACCGCCGCGTTGGCGTTGTTGCAGAACGGGTGCTGCTGATTGAAGTCGGAGCGCTCGGGAAACCAGTGGGCGAAGACACGGTGCTCGGCGTAGCGGGTGCTGGCATCGCCACGCTGCTTGCCATAGACCAAGCCAATCCGCGGGTCGGCGAAGGGAGCGACCAGTTGCTCGATCCAGTCGTCGTAGACAGGATACACATGGGCGCTGGCAATGACGATGTAGTCTCCGCGGGCTTCCCGGCAGCCTAAGTTGAGCGAGCGACCAAAGGAGAACTCCTCGGGCCGGATATGCAGGATACGCACGGGGTAGCGCGCGGCAATCGCCAGGGTCGCGTCGGTGGAACCGGAGTCCACGACGATGATCTCCAGGTCACGGATCGTCTGCTGCATGATCCCGCTCAGCAGGCGCCCGATGTGCTGCTCCTCATTGTGGCAGCGGATAACAATGGAGGCGATCGGCGACATAGTGCGTCAGGACCTCCTCAGCAGCCGGTAGACGCGCCGAGCGCCGGGGATACGGCTGGCCAGGTGTTTCAGGCGCGCGAAACGAAGATAGGCCGCCAGAGTGCGTTGGAAGATCGGGACCGCGCCTCGCGGGACAAAGATCAGATTGCCCCAGGCGGGCTCGTGATCGAGCGGGTAGGGCTGGCACCGCAGCCAGGTGTGCGACTCTACCGCCTCGCCAGCGCGGGCGTAGGCCACGATCGGCGCCCACTCGGAGACGAACGCCTGATAGCCGTGAGCATCCATGTGGGCGACAACATCGTGGTGAGTGTAGCCGTAGTGCTCTTGGGAACGGCTGTCCATAAACTCGAGCATCACCAGCTCGGGGCGGTGGGCGGCCACATCAAAGCCCTTGAGGGCCAGAAAGTCAGCGCCCTCGATATCGATCTTGAGCAGCGTCACCCGCTCGATCTGCTGCTGGCGCAGCGCCTCGTCGAGCGTGATCGTCTCGACCTCATAGGCCAGCTGGTGGGTCTCGTGAAATGGCCGGAGTGCGTGGATGCCGTGGTGGTCGCTGCTGATATAGAAAGGCACACGCTCGCCATTGGTGGCAGAGACAGCAACAGGTAGACAGGTAACCTGAGGATAGCCGGCCAGGTTACGCTCGAAGGCGGCCCGGTTCGCCTGCTCAGGCTCGAAGGCGAGCACCCGCCAGCCGCGGCGGGCGAACTCCCGGCTGAAAAACCCCTGATGGCCGCCGACGTCGACTAGCACAGGACGGGCGGCAGCGTAGGGGTAATGCAGGAGCAGCGACAGTTCAGAGAATTGCATTGGTGTGAGGCGCAAGCCGTTCAGTCCAGCAGCGCGGCGAGGCGCGGGAGCAGCCTGGCAAGATATGTGCGTTCACGATCATCGAAGAAGCCAACCAACAACAACCCGAGCGGAAAGAGCACCAGCATACCAGCGACAATCGCCAGATTCGTGAGCGGATGAAAGCGTAGCAGCGGCAGAGTCAACATATACCAGAGTGCAGCGATGCCCAAGAGTCGGGCCACTCGCCCCAATTCGTAGGTGATGGGGCTGACGCCCCGAGCGATCAGATAGACCAGCAACAGCAGAACAGCATAGCTGATCGCCGAGTTCACAGCAGCGGCAACCGCGCCGTAGCGCGGGACCATCAGCAGGTTGAGAGCCACATTGATTCCGGCGGCGAGGAGAGTCATCACGGGTATGCTCGCGGTATGGCCAGCGGTAAAGGTCAACGCGTGCATCGGCACATAATAGAGGCCAAGGCAAAGCACGCTGAGGGCCAACCACGGTATAAGCGCAGCTGCAGCGTGATAGGCAGGCGGCGTGAGCCAAACGATCACCGAACCGGCGCCGAGGGCCACAACCAGACCAAGCGCCGTCACCGCAAATGTATAGTACGTAGCTACCCGAGGGAGAAGCATGCGCTCGCGATCGTCCTTCGCGGCCCGGCTGAACATCGGCATGATCGCATTGCTGGCCGATTGGACGGTAAGCTGGAACACCAGGGCAAACTGGAAGGCCAGAGTATAGATACCCAACTGTTCCAAGCTAACAAAGCGCTCAAGGATAGCGCGATCTGAGAGACTAAGAGCCCAGTGGCCCACAAAATGAGGTAGCAAAGGCAGACTGTAGAAAAGCAGCGGCCCGATAAAGCGCCAGGCAGGCCGCAGGCTAACCTCGCGCAGCAGGATGACTAGAGAGACAACAGCCATCAGCGCCGCTGCGATAAGCTGGGCCTGCATATAGCCCACAGCCCCGCGACCCTGACCAACCACCAGCCAGACGATCAGGCAGTTGGTGAGCGCGAAGGTGGCCAGATTATAGGCGATGTAGCGCCCAGCCTGCTCGCGAGTGCGGAATAGGTTCGGCGGGATCAGGCCGAAACTTGTATTCAGGTAGGCAATCCAGATCGCCGGCCGGATAAACTCCTCGAAGGGGATCTGGCTGAACAGGGCAGCAAAGAAGGGGCGGCCTAACAAATCCAGACCAAGAGCCAGGAGCCCAGGGGTGATGATCAGGAAGAGCCAGAGGGTGCCAAAAAAGCGCCGTCTCTCCTGCTCCTCGCTGAGTTGATAATAGAAGCGTAGCACGGCACCGACCGTGCCAAAGGAAAATAGCATTACCAGCACCTGCTTGATCATCTCCGCGAGCCCAATCGCCCCATAGTCGGCGGGGGCGAGGTGGCGCGTATAGAGGGGCAGGAGCAGGAAGGCGGCGCCCTTGGCCACAATATCGCCGAAGGTATAGACTGCCGAGAGCCTGGTTAGCCGTTGCAGCGAGCGTATCACAGGTCGTCTGTACGACGCTCCGGCTCACTGGGCCGACGCGGCGAAATAGCGAGATAATCGACCAAGGCCTTGCCGCCGCCGCTTGACGCTTGCAGCGTGATCACGTGTAGCCCGGCATCCAAAGGCACAACGAGTGTCGCCCGCGAGCAACGTACATCCAGAGCGAACTGACCGATTGTCGTGTGACCCAAGCCGATCTTCAGGCCAACTGTGCGAGACGCATCGGAACTGCAGCCGCGCACGGCCAGCCGGTAAGCACCAGGACGATCGACTTGAACGATCAGGCTCGCTGGGCGCGGCCACCATAGATAGCCGACCCCCGGCTCGCGCCCGGCGAAGACTTTGAGCTCATCGCCAAAGCTCACGTCGGTATGGATGTTGTCAGCGCTCCAGCGCAGCTGCTCGCCGCGGACGCGCAGCCCTTCGCCGACAGGGAAGACCATCTCTTCAAGGTCAGTCGGCACCTGGCCGCTGAGGGCAGCGGCGGTCAAGCGGCGATAGGCCAGCGAGACGGGCGGCTCAGGCAAGGCCCAGGCGGCGGCGCTCAACCAAGCGTAGGCACGGGCATAGCGGCCAGCGCGAAATTCCCACTCGCCGCGACTGAGGATGGCCTGAGGCGAGGCGCCAAGCCGAGCCAACTCATCCGCCGCCCGGGCCTGATCGCCAGCCATGAGATAGATCTCGGCTGCGTCGGCGCGCACGGCTAAGCTCTGCGGATCGAGGGCCACAGCGCGCTCGATGGCGGCGAGAGCCCCATCGTTATCGCCTCGGGCAAGGGCCAGGCGAGCGCGCGTGCGCTCGAGCACGGTGCTGGGCGGCACCCAACGGGCGACCTGATCGAGCCGGGAGATCGCAGCGGCGAGCTCAGCATCGGCCACACTGCCCCCATCGGCCCGGGCAACAAGCCGCTCGGCGGCACCTACAGCTGCGGAGGCAAGCATCACGGGCAGGCAGAGTGCGGCAAGCAGCAGCACGAGCAGCACCAGCCCTCCTCGCCGCCACGCCCGTGATAGTGCGAGCCGCGTAACAGGCATGGCCGATTCAGGTGACGCCGATCGTGTCAGGTTCAAACCCATCCTGCCAACCTCATCAGCCGGCGTCAACGGGGTGCTTGCGCTACGCGCAAAACGGGGGCTTGGCTGCAGCCGGCGTCTGTAGCGGCGGTATTATAGCATAATGGTCCCGGCCGCCCTCGGGGCCAGAACAGTGCTGGCGATGATAGGCATTCTCTGGTAGCATAGGGCTGTATCACCCGCATAGGTACACCCGCCAAGGCCCGAGAGTCTGGTCACACCCGCGAGAGCACCGCTGCTCTCATGACTTATGCGAGGAGGCTCAATGCGAGCATGGTTACTGAGCAGCCTGTTCGCCCTGCTGTTGGCTCCTGCTAGCATCGCTGCCCCTGCCCCCCAAGTACCGCTTACCTATCTCTCGCCCCGTCCCGGCGCTGAGCACACATCAGCGCTGACCACCATCGTGGTGCGCGCTGATGCCCCAATCGCCCCCACCAGCGTCAGTGATGAACTGTTCAGTGTGATGGGCAACCGAAGCGGCGCACACCCCGGCCATGCCACGCTCGCACGCGACGGGCGCAGCGTTGTCTTTACGCCCGACACACCCTTCCAGCCCGGCGAGCAAGTCACGGTAACCCTTAGCGAAGGCCTGCGCACCACGGCTGGCAGCGTGGTGGCGGCCACCAACTTCAGCTTCGGCGTCTCAACCAAACCGCTGGATGAGTACGCCACAGCCTACGACAGCGCAGCGATCTACGCCGAGGAGGCTCCCGCGGCCTTGCAGGCCGCCGACCCAGGCGTCAGGACCTTCCTCACCGTGCCCGACACGCTCCCACTAATCAGCGTGCTCTTAGAGGCCCGCCCCGGTACGGCGCCCGGCTATCTGTTCGTGGCCCCCGTATCACTGGTTGCCTCAAACTCAATGCCCAGTCTGCTGATCGTCGATAACACAGGCGATCTGATCTACTACAAACGCTTCCCTGCTGGATCACGCCCGTTCGACTTCAAGGTGCAGCCCAACGGCATGCTTTCTTACTTCGACCCCGGCGAAGGCGGGTTCGTGCTGCTGGATTCGAGCTACGAGCCGATCCGCACGATCAAGGCCGGGAACGGTTACCCGACTGACTTCCACGATCTTCAACTGCTCCCGAACGGCAACGCCCTGCTGATAATCTACTTCCAGCGCCCGCAGGACCTGAGCAGTATTGGAGGCCGTGCCGACGCCCAAGTGATCGACACAATCTTCCAAGAGGTAGATCCCGACGGCAACGTTGTCTTTGAGTGGAACTCCAAGGACTATTTCCAGATCACCGACACCTATCAGCCGATCAACGCCGCCGTCGTTGACTACGCCCACGGCAATGCGATCGAGCTTGACCATGACGGCAACTGGCTCGTCTCGAACCGCCACATTTCCGAGATCACCAAGATCAACCGCCAGACCGGCGATATCATCTGGCGCCTGGGCGGCAAGAACAACCAGTTCACCGTTACTGGCGATCTATTCCACTATCAGCACGACATCCGCCGCCTGCCGAACGGCAATATCACCCTCTTCGACAATCGCACCAACTTGGGCCCAGTCTATTCGCGGGCGGTCGAATACGCGCTGGATGAGACGAACAAGGTTGCAACGCTCATCAGCCAGTATCGGAACAACCCCGACGTCTACTCCTATGCAACAGCGAATCACCAGCGCCTGCCGAACGGCAACTCGCTGATCGGGTGGGGCACTAGCTATCCCACCCTCACCGAGATCTCCCCTAGCGGTGAAAAGCTGTTCGAGATGACGCTCATGCCCTGGCACTTCAGCTACCGGGCTTTCCGCCTCCCTTGGACCGGCACCCCCAAGACCAACCCGGTCGCGGTGGCGCGGAGCGAGAATGGGGCCACGGCGGTGTATGTGAGCTGGAATGGCGCCACCGAGGTCGCCGCCTACCGGATCGAGGCCGGGGCGACGCCCACGGACCTAGAGCCGGTGGCCACCCAGGAGCGGACCGGCTTCGAGACACGGGCCGAGGTGCACGGCCTGGCGGGCGACGCATGCTTCCTACGCGCAATCGCCCTCGACGACCAAGGGACAGTCCTCGGCCAATCAGAGGTCTTCTACAGCGGCGACGCAGCATGTCCTAACGGCATCACCTTGACCCCGTCCGCAGCCGCGCAGAAGAGCTTCGACGCGGGCAGCGGCGGCGCCCGCAGCACAGTGACACTCGAGGCCCCCACTGGTACCGTGAGCGAGACCCACACGTTGATTTTCTCCGAGCTAGGCGACGAGGCAACGCCCGATGCCGGGTACGCGCAGGGGCTGAGCTTTAGCCTGAGCGCGTATAAAGGCACCGTCACGGCGCCCGATCTGCAGCTGACCGAGCCGATGACCTTGACGATCGACTACAGCCAGGCAGCCCTCGACGGCCTTGACGAGCGCTTCGTCCAACTGGTCGGGCGCGGCGATGCCACAGAGGCCTGGAGTAGCGCGGGGATCACCCTGATCAGCCGGGACACTGCCAACAACCGGCTCATCTATCAGGTGGCCCGGCTAGGCCAGTTGAGCCTTGCCGCCCCCACACCGACGTTCCTCCCCTTGCTGAACCGGTAGCGGTTCCGGGACAGGCAGCATCAACGCGCGAGGCGGGCCATACATCGTGGCCCGCCTCGTTAATATTAACCCGCCATACTGCTGGCAGTAGAACTAGCGGAGGATCACATATACCGGGCTGGAATGTGCGAAAACGGAGATCCGGCCGTTGACTAGGGGGCAGGAGAGTTGCCCGCCGTCGCGGTCGACACAGCTCACCTGCCGGCTCGGCCCGATCCAGAGCGAGACCTGCTGTGCCTTATCGGACCAGAGGATGACCACGTCGGACTCCTGACCGCTGAAGTAGTAACTCTCGACACCCTCCGGCAAACCCGTCACAGGGCCACTGTAGCGCTTGCCACCAAGCATGATTGCAGCCTGGCGGTAGGCAAAGTAGGCTGGCCGCGGGTTGAACACGTCGCCAGGCTCGACGAGCGCGCCGGAGTGGAAGCCGTCGTGATCGTAGATATACCAGAGGTTGCCGAGGAGATTGTCGCGCATGGCCCTCGCATATAGCCGAGCCATGTAATCAGCCTGGGCCCAGCGACACTCAGCCGTGACTTTCGGGCAGAGCAGAGCCGACTCAGTACGCATCAGGGGCTTGGGTGCGATATTGTACTGCTCCATCAACCCGCGAAGATAAGCGACACGCCAATCCTCGCGCGGGCCCAGCGGCTGTGGATTATTAGGGCCATAATAGTAGTCGTAGCCGTGGAACGAGACAATGTCGAAGGCATCGCCGGCACCAGCCCGCAGCATCCCCTCGAAGAAGCGCCCCGGGGTGCTAGTTGGGTCGTCGGGATTATATGGCCGGTCCAGCAGCAGCCCGCCGTTGAGCACCTTGATCGTCGGGTTGGCCTGCTTCATCGCAGCAGAGACGACGCGCAGGGCCCGGCCGTAGGCCTCGCCGCCGTAGTACGGGTCACCCTTCACGCCCCAGCACCCATAAGGCGCGTCCGATGGAAAGATGTAGGCATCGGGCTCGTTGCCGACCTCCCAGTACTTCACGTTGTAGGGAGGCTTGCTGTAGCGCTCAACGGCAGCGGCCATAAAGCGGGCAAAATCGTCGTAGTGGGCCGGATTGACTGGGGCGCAGTCGGCTTGGTACGGCTCAGTGGCCCAGCGAGGGCTCGCACGGACAATCAGGATCAGGTTAAGGTTATTTTTGCTGGCAGTGATAAGCTCCTGCTCGAGCAGCTTTACTGAAGGAGCATCCCAACGGTAGCCCTTGCCGGGCACAGGCTCAACATCCTTCCAAAAAAGCCCATTGCGGCGCACCCAGCGTGTGTCGGTGGCGACAACTAAACCGAGGCCGCGCGCAGGCGAGATATGAAACATCTCCAGGCCAAAAACCGAATCACTCCGAGCCGTCTGGAGGATGGGCAGATACAGGCGGTGGGTAGCCGCCGGCTCCTGGGCGAAGGCCGGCACGACGAGGGCTACCAGAGCGGCGATGAACAGGGCGCAGAGGGTACGGTACTGGTTAGGATGTAGCTGTCTCACGGCGATATCTCGTGTCGAGCGGTTCGTCGGTAACCGTAGCCTAACATGGGGGTGCGACCAGAGCCGATCGGCAGGTTGGCCGCCAACCGGGCCATACGCCCCGAAGGCTATCCTCCGCTCTCGACGATGATCGGCTCGAAGCCGACCGTCAACACCGCCGCCAGCGGCAGCTGCTCTCCAGTGGCGCTGTAAATCGTTCTGGCACCCTCGGGGGCGGGCAGGCTGTAGCTAGAGCCATCATTGGTCCAGAACGCCTCGAAGGAACGGCCGCCGGAGCGGAAGCGATGCCGCTCGAGGCTGCCCTCCACGCTCCCGCCCTCGTACTGTGCCTCGGCGAGAAGCCCGCTCATAAAGCGCGCAGCGCTGTAGGCGGGCCGTGGCTGCTGCTGCCCATCGAGCAGGCCGCTATCTTGGAATCCAGGGCCGTTCAGGGTGAACCAGATGCTCGCCACCAAATCCTCGGCCAGACTGCGCACAAAGAGCCGCACCAGATAGTTCGCCTGGGCCTCGTAGAAGCCGCCGGGTCCGCAGGCAGGGTCGGAGCGGTAGCAGAGCAGGCCGCCCTCGTTCATGATCAGCGGCTTATTGATGCCGTAGCGCCGCATCACTCTCTTGAGGAAGTCGGCCTTGCCCCGCAGCGCGCCGCCGCGGTGGGCCCAAGGCGGGAAGCCCACATCCCAATCGGTGGTGACCGGCCCCCAGTAGGTGTAGCTGTGGTAGGCGAGCATGTCGAAGAAGGCGCCGCCGCCGGCCGCGAGCACACCCTCGAAGAAGCGGCCCATGCCGCAGGGCCGCGCCTGGCCCGCGAGCTCCGGGTCGCACTCGAGCAGCAGGCCGCCGAGAATCACCTGGGCTTCGGGGTCGGCCGCCTTGATCACAGGGTAGACCGCCTTGAGCATGGCGGCGTAGGCGTCGCCGTTGTAGTCGGGCTGCCGCGAGTCGCCCCAGCAGCCGAACGGCTCGAAACCAGCCAGCAGGTCGAAGGGCGCGTCGGGCTCGTTGCCGAGCTCCCAATACTTCACGTTGTAGGGCGGCTGGCTGTAGCGGGCCACAAGCTCGCCCATAAAGGCGGCGAAGTCGGGCAGGGCCTCGGCGCGGATCGGCCCGCAGACCTTGCCGGCGGCCTCCTGGGCCCAACCCGGCGCACCACGTATAACCAGCATGGGCTCGGCGCCGGCCGCTCTGATGGCCGCTAGCTCGGCCTCGACGCCTGCGAGGGCCTCCCAGCGGCGCTCGCCGCGACGGGGCTCCACCTCGTCCCAGAATATGCCGTTGTAGCGCACCCAGCCGGGCCGCAACTCGGCCAGCGGGCCAGCCACGGCGGCCACGGCCCCACGATTGATCTCGACGCCAAGCACTTGGCGCAGGTCGGTCGGCCCGCGCCAGCCTGGTGTCGCTGGGAGCGCGTCGCGCACCTCGCGGCCGAGGAGGCCCAACAGCACCTTGTATTCGTCAGGGTTCTCGGGGTGCCACTCGAAGCGGGCCCGCTCGAACCACTGGGTCATGATTAGCTCGCCGTCCGGCCCCGGCTCGGGGTTGGCGGTGGTGAGGGGCAGGCCGAAGAGGGCGAGGGACTGTTCAAAGCGGCTCATGCCGGGGATGCGCAGGCCGTTTGACTCCCAATAGCTCTTGAAGCCGAGGCCGGGAGCCTGGTCGCAGACGTTGTGGCGCGTCTCCTCGAACCAGAGACAGCCGGGCAGCGGGCCGTCCTCGCCGCCGTCGGCCCAGTGGTCGCGGCCAAGTTGCGCAAGCCGCTCGGCGCCCACCCGGCCGATCTGCACGTTGTAGGGCGCCGGGTTGGTGGGGTGGTACTCGAGGCGGTTGCGTTCCACCCACTGCACATCGAACGGCGCGGAGGCGCCCTCCGGGGTGTAGAGCTCCACGGGGGCGATTGGGTAGCCGAAAACAGGCAGGCCGCCGTTGCTGCGCCAGTAGGCGGCGAAGGTGGGAGCGATGCAATCGTCCACGCCCGGCACGCCGGGGAAGCAGATCGGCTGCGGCTGCTGAGGGAGCGGCGCGGCGGCGGCGGGGGTGCCCAGAAGCAGGAGGGCCGCAAGCGGCGCGAAGATCAGGCGCATGATGCGCATAGCACCTCATTCTAGCTCGTGCCTGTGAGCGGGCAGAGTATACCCGATCTTCCGGTGCGGTGCGACGGTCGCGCTGTGCCCCGGCGCGCGGCGTCTGTGACACGGCCTGTGCGGGCGCAAGCGCTTCGCGCCACTGCGTTCGCCGCCCCGCGCCCCGGCCCAAGGGGGCGCTTGCCCCCTTGGAACCCCCGCGAGGGGGCTGTCGCCCCCTTCGAACCCCCAAGCCGGAAGGCCGTACCGTGCCTCCGCTCGGCAGCGTACCCGACTCATTGTCGGGCTGAGCCATCCGCCTCGGCCGGCGGCAGATCTGCGCTCGGGGTGGTGTGCGAGCATCGGTTGTGCTATCGCCAAGCACTCCGGCTTCGCTAGCTCTGCGGCGGAGTGGCGCCGGCACGCCGGATCGAGCAGGGCGCAACCACCGTGCGAGGGGCACCGCGCAGAGCTA
>DAOUGF010000648.1:0-5234 GCA_034429295.1 Chloroflexaceae bacterium | reverse complement strand
GACGACCGGCGACCGACGACCGACGACCGACGACCGACGACCGACGACCGACCCACCGGGCCAGGGCGATAGCTGGTGGGCATTGGCGCGCCGGCATCTCATTCGCCTCGTCGCCGCAGGGCTCCTCGCCATCGCGGTCTTCCTACTCACCACGCCCTTCGCCATCCTCGACTTCGAGGGCTTCCGGCGGGGCATGCTGATCAACGCCGACCACTACGGGAGCGGCAGCCACGGCAACTTCGTGGGCCGCTGGCGGCTCGACGGCTACCTCGACTTCTTCTGGCGCGAGGGACTACTGCCCACAGGCTGTCTGATCCTGCTCGCCGGCCTGCCCCTGCTGGCCCGCCGGGCGCCCCGGCAACTCGCCCTACTCGGCGCAGCCGTACTGATCGCCGTGGGTCTCCTACTGACCCAGGCCGTCAACTTCCACCGCAACACCCTGGCGATCTTCCCGCCCCTGTTCCTGCTCGCCGCGGCGGGCGCCGTGGCCGTCGCCGACTGGGCCGGCGCCCTGTTCGCCCGGCGCAGCGGCGTAGACGGACCCCAGGTGATCGACCTGCGCCCGGATGGCGCGCCCTCGACCGCAGAAATACACCGGGCCGCCGTGGCGCGCCGCGTCGCTGTGCCGGCGCTGGCGCTCCTGGCGGCGCTACTACTGCTGCCCCAGCTCCTCGACACGGCCTGGCTGCTGCGCTACTGGAGCCGCCCCCACACCCTCGTGGCTGCCGCCGACCTGCTGCAGGCCCAGCCGCGAGGCATGCTCGCCGCCGTCGAGGCCAACCCGGTGCAGTGGGCGGGCGATCCGGCCGTGGAGCCGGTGGACTGGCTCGGCGCCAACCCTCCCGAGTGGTACGCCGCCCGCGGCTACCGTTACCTGCTGCTGAACAGCGAGCGCTACAGCCCCACCGACAGGCCGAACTACGAGCGGCTGCTGGCCGGCGGCGAGATCCTGCTGGCGCTGCCCGACCGCGACCTCGGCCTGCAGCCCGGCCCCGGCGGCGCCTTGATCGACCTCGGCGAGCGCCTGGAGTTGCTGCCTTTCGTCCGCCGACCCGCCCGTTTCGGTGAGCAGGTGGAGCTGCTCGGCTACGAGCTGCGCGAGGGCGAGCCGCGGTCCCGCATCACCCCGCTCGAGGGTGCCGACGCCACCGAGCTGGCGAGCGGCCAGCCCGTGCAGATCAACCTCTACTGGCGCGCCATCGCCCCTATGGAGGTTGACTACACGCTCTTCATCCACGTCTACGATGGGGCTGGGGCGCGCGTGGCCCAGCGCGACCTGCCGCTGCGCTACGAGGACTACCCGACCAGCCGCTGGCAGCCCGGCGAGTTGGTGATCGACAGGGCCGACATGCCGCTGCCCGCCCTGCCGCCCGGCGACTACCGGCTGGAGCTCGGCCTCTACGACGCCGCGACGGGCGCGGCCCTCCCCGCCGAGGGCGGCGCGCCCGTCGTTCTCACCACAGTGACCGTGCGCTAAGCTTTCGCACCTTAAGCGCTGCGCGCCACTTCGTTCCGCGCACTTCTTTCGCGTCTTCCTTTTCGCGTCTTCGCGCCTTCGTTTCGCGTTGTTCGCGGCGCAAGCTTTCGCGCATTTCGCGATCCAAACGCCCTACTTCAGCTCCCGCTTGAGAATCTTCCCCGTGGCCGTCTTCGGCAGGCTCTCGCGGAACTCGACGCTACGGGGGTACTTGTAGGCGGCGAGTCGCTCCTTGCAGTAGTCGATCAGCTCCTGCTCAGTGGCGCTCTGGCCGGGCTTGAGGGCCACCACGGCCTTGATCTCCTCGCCGAGCGCCTGATCGGGCACCCCGATTACGGCAGCCTCGGCCACGGCCGGGTGGGCGTAGAGCACCTCCTCGATCTCGCGGGGGTAGACGTTGAAGCCACCGCGGATGATCATATCCTTTACCCGGTCCACGATGAAGAAGTAGCCCTCCTCATCCTTCTTCGCCAGGTCGCCGGTGTGGAACCAGCCGTTGCGGATCGCCTCGGCGGTGGCCTCGGGGCGCTTGTAGTAGCCCTTCATCACATTATGGCCGCGGATCACGATCTCGCCGAGCTCACCGGGCGGCAGCGGTTTACCCTCAGGGTCCATCACCTCCATCTGCACGCCCCAGAGCGGCGTACCGATGCTGCCCGGCTTGGCCGGGCGGTCCAGGTGGTTGAAGGAGGCCACCGGCGAGGTCTCGGAGAGGCCATAGCCCTCCAGGATGGTCACGTTGTACCTGCTGTTGAAGGCGTGCATCACCTCGACCGGCATCGAGGCGCCGCCCGAGACGCAGCGGCGCAGCGAGCTGAGGTCGAACTTCGCCACCTCGGGGTGGTTCAGCAGGTAGAAGTACATCGTGGGCACGCCGGCGAAGAACGTCACCTTATCGCGCTGGATGATCTCGGCAGCCTTCACCGGATCGAAGCGGGGCAGCATCGTCATCGTGGCGCCGAGGAACATCGTCACATTCATCACGCAGGTCTGCCCGAAGGAGTGGAAGAGCGGCAGCGTAGCGAGCAGCACATCGTCGCCAGTCAGGCCGAGCAGCTTTTCGGCGGAGACCATAGCGTTGAAGAACATGTTGAAATGGCTCAACTCCGCGCCCTTCGGCCTGCCAGTGGTGCCTGAGGTGTAGAGGATCACGGCCGTGTCGTCGGGCATGCGCTGCACCGTATCGAAGGTGGGGGCGTTATCGGCCAGGAGTTGGTTGAAGCCAAGGGCGCCTTCGGGGAGCTCAGCGGTGCTGCCGGGGGCCTGCACGACGATCAGCTTGTGGCAGCTCTCGGCCCGCTGGAAGCCAGGCACAGCCTCGCCGGCGAAACCCTCCCAGACGATCAGGGCGACCGAGTCGCTATCTTCGAGGTGATACTGGACCTCGTTCTGCTTAAAGAGCACATTGAGAGGGACGACGGTGGCGCCGGCCTTGAGGATCGCGTAGTAGCAGATTGGGAAGTGGGGCGTGTTCGGCAGCATGAGCGCCACCTTGTCGCCAGGCTGCACGCCGAGCTTCACCAAGGCGTTGGCGACCTTGTTGGCTGCGCCGTTCACTTCGGCGTAGCGCAGCTTGTGATCGTCGAGCATCACGGCCAACTTGCCCGGATCGCGGCCCGCGCTCTGCTCAAGCAGCATTGCGAGGTTCAGCATCGAACCCTCCTTGTTGTGGGGCTTCAGTTGTGGAGAGGCTGTGGGATGTGCTGATTATAAGCTGCGCTTGGAGGCCCCGTCAATGTTGCGCCCTGCTAGGGCAGGGCATGAGCAATGTTATCGGGAGCTGCCGTCCCCGCGCCCCGCTTGTTTTGTCGGGGGGCGGACGCACTCTTCGAGGATGCCTTCGGCATTCGCCACCCCGACACCCCTCGCCCCTGGACCCCCAAATCCGACGGCGTTCCTGGGCGAGGCGCCCGGCGGCGCATGCCCCTCGACGCCGAGAGCGGGAGTGACACTACCCGCTCGACGCCAGTTGCCCGACAGCGAAGCTGCTCAAGGGTATATTTGGTGAGGAGCGAAGCTGCGCGGCAGCGGGCGCGTAGCTGGGAACGCATCGCCCGCTCTCGGCGCCGAGGGGCATGCAGCGATGGCGCGTTGGCGCTGGCGGCCGTCGGCTTCGGGGGTTCCAAGGGGGCAGTCGCCCCCTTGGCGGGGAGCGCGAGGGGCAGAGCCCGCTCGCATCCCGCCCACCGCGCAGGTAGTACTGCTTCGAGGCCACGCCTCGAGACCTTGGCGGGGAGCGCGAGGGGCGGAGCCCGCTCGCATCCCGCCCACCGCGCAGGTGGTACGGGTTTGGGGCAGCCGCCCCGCCACAGCCGTGTCGCTGCAACCGACGAGGGGCGCGAAGCGCTTGCGCCCCTAGCCCGCCACCAGGGTGTACGTCGCGCGCACTCGCTCGGCGAGGGCCGGTATCACCTCGCCCTCGATGATCGCCTTGAAGTGGGGCGTCTCCCGATGGGCCGCGAGGGCCGCCTCGTCCTGGTACTGCTCATAGAGCAGGAAGCGGTCGGGGTCATCGGTGGAGCGGCAGCAGTGATAGTGCAGGCAGCCCGGCTCGTGGGCGGCCACGAGCGGCGCCATGCGCTGGAGCGCCGCGGCAACCTCGTCGCCGCGGCCCGGCTTGCAGACATAGGTCACAACCAGGACGATCATGGCTGGCCTCCTTCGCAACAGGCAGCATGTCCGGCGATGACGCAGCGGGAGGGGCGGCAGCGCGGGGCAGCCGAATGCGGCATTCGCATTAGTCCTCCGGGAGCTCCCGCTCCACCACGGCGAGCAGCTCAGTCAGGTCGAACGGCTTAGCCAGATAGCCGGCGGCGCCGATCTCGAGCGCCCACTGGCGCGCATCATAGGCCGCGGTCATCACGATCAGCGGGATCGCCTGCTGCTCTTCGCTCAACGACCGGGCGAACTCCCAGCCGTCCATCACCGGCATGCGCATATCGAGCAGGATCAGCTGCGGCATGACCCGCCCGAGGGCCTCGAGGGCCTCGGCGCCGTTGCTCGCAGTCACCACCTGATAGCCCTCGTCGCTCAATATCTCGCTGACGGTGATAAGGATCGCCGGGTCGTCATCGACGACCAGCAGAGTCCGCTCACGCTGCGGCATGGCGTAACTCCTCGCCCTCCAGCGGTAGTATCACCTGGAAGCTGCTCCCCTCGCCGAGTTGGCTTGTGGCCTCGATGCGGCCCCCGTGCTGCTCCACAATCGCCCGGCAGATAAAGAGGCTGAGCCCCATCCCCGCGTACTGCCGGTCGTCCACGTTCGAGCCGCGGAAGAAGCGGTCGAAGAGGTGGGGCAGATCCTCTTGTGGTATGCCGATCCCCTCATCGCTCACCGTGAGGATCGCCGTCGCCCCCTGGCGGCGGAGGGAGATCTGAATCTTCCCGCCCTGCGGGCTGTAGAGGATGGCGTTGTCGAGCAGATGCTCGATCAGCTGCCTGATGCGCTGCAGGTCGTACTGCCCCACCAGCTGCGCGTCGGCGTCGACCACAAAGTGGTGCCGGGGCGAGGCGTAGTGAGAGGCCACCTCGCGCACCAGCGCGGCGAGGTCAACCGGCTCGTGGCTGCTGATCAGCTGGCCTCGCTCGGCCCGCGTGGCGTCGAGCAGCTCGTTGACGAGATGGCGGAGCCGTTGGGTTTCCTGGACGATCAGCCCGATGCCGGCGAGATAGGGGGAGGCGCCAGGGTTGGTGCGCATCAGCCGCTGGAGGCGTTGGGCCTGGCCGAGCACCGTCGTCAGCGGCGTCTTCAGATCGT
>DAOUGF010000647.1:0-4660 GCA_034429295.1 Chloroflexaceae bacterium | reverse complement strand
CCTCGACCGCTATACGCTGGAGCCGGCGCCCGAGCCCGAGTTGCAAGAGAACATCTACTATGACACGGCCGATGGGCGCCTTG
This sequence comes from Chloroflexaceae bacterium, assembly GCA_034429295.1. Lineage (GTDB taxonomy): Bacteria > Chloroflexota > Chloroflexia > Chloroflexales > Chloroflexaceae > OHK40. The sequence continues at coordinate 4,577 of DAOUGF010000647.1, read as the reverse complement.
CGGCTGCGCGCCACGGGCTGCGGGTCCGACGGATCGGAGAGCGCGCCTTGATCACGCTCAAGGGCCCTGCCACTGTAGACGAGGCCGGTGTGCATCGCCGCGTCGAGCACGAGTTCCCCGGCGCCGACCCACGCCCGCTCAGCTGGCCGCCCGGCAGCGCCCGCGAGCTCGCCCTCGCCCTCATCGGCGACGCGCCTCTCATCCCAATTGTGGCCGTTCATACCGAGCGCCAGATCCTTCACGCTGCCCGCGCCGGCCGCGTGGTGGCCGAACTCGCCCTGGACCGGGGCGTGCTGCGAGGCGGCGGCCGCGAGCAGCTCTTCACCGAGCTGGAGATCGAGCTGCTACCGGCCGGTGAGCCTGAGGATATCGCCGCGCTCGCCAAGGGGCTGGCCGCCCAGATCAGCCTCACCCCTGAGCCGCGGAGCAAGCTTGAGCGGGCGCTGGCGCTGCGTGAGGCTGCTGGCTCTGATGGGCTGCCATAGGGAGGGGCGCCTATGAAGCTTGATGCTCTCCTCGAGACCTATCACGTCGATAGGGATCACGCCCGGCAAGTGGCCGGCCACGCGCTGACGCTCTTCGACCAGGTTGCGAGGCGCTACAAGCTGCCCGATGGCCAGCGCCGGCTGCTGGAGATCGGGGCGCTGCTGCACAATGTCGGGCTCACCACCGACCCGCCGGAGCACCACCTTGTTGGTCGCGACATCGTGCTGCGCCACCCGCCCGACGAGCTCGCCGACGGCGAGGGCGCGCTGGTCGCCAGCCTGGTGGCCTTTCACCGCAAGCGTGTCCGCCCCGCCCTGGAGCCCGCCTACCTCAGCCTTGGCAAGAAGGCGCAGGGACATGCTCTGCGCCTCGCCGCGCTCTTGCGGGTGGCCGACGGCCTGGACTACTCGCAGTCGCAGAGCACGGCGATCGTCGCTATCGAGGAGGCCCCCAACGGCCTGCTGCTGCGCCTGCGCGGCCCTCATGCCGCCGAGGACGGCGCGCGGGCAGTGGCCAAGGCCGATCTGTGGCGCAAAGTGTTCGGCGAGGAGCTGAGCGTCGAGGTCGCCGAGGCCGAGGCGGGCCGTGCCGATAGCGCCGCCCCCGCGGCCGACGAAGTCGCCGAGCCCACCCTCTCCCCCTGGTACGCCTCCCCCGAGGTGCCGCTGGCCGAGCTGGGGCGCGTGCTGCTGCGGCGCCACCTGCGGCGGCTGCTGGCCGCCGAGCGCCAAGTGCGGGCCGACAAGGAGATCGAGGCGGTGCACAGCCTACGGGTCGCCACACGCCGCCTGCGGGCCACCCTGCGCCTCGTCGCCCCCGTGGGCCCGGCCCGCGCGCTGCGAGCTCACGGGAAGGTGATCGGCCGCCTCGCCCGCTGCGCCGGGGCCGTGCGCGACCGCGACGTGCTCCTCGCCGACCTGGCGGCCCGCGCGCCCGAACTGCCTGAGCAGCTCCAGCCGTCGTTCCAGGCGCTCCAGACCGCTCTTCAAGCGGAGCGGCGCGCCGCCCATCGCGAGCTGCTGGCCTACTTCGCGAGCGAGGAGCACGAGAAGTTCTGCAAGGCCTTCGCGCGCACGATCGGCGGCTGCGCCGGCTGGGATGAGAGGCCCCGTGTGCGCGACCTCGGCGGTAGCACGCTCTGGCGGCACTACGAGGCACTGCGGGCCCACGACCGGGGCGGCCTGCCAACCGAGATCGAGGAGCTCCACGCTATGCGCATCGATGGCAAGCGTATGCGCTATGTGCTCGAGCTCTTCGCCGATGTGCTCGGCCCGCGGGCAGCTGAGGCCGTCGCGCCTCTGGCGGAGTTTCAGGATCACATGGGCGGCCTCAACGATGTCGCCGTCGCCCGCGAGACCCTCGCGTCCTTCGCTAGCGACGAGGCCACTGCCCCCGCTGTGGCGGCCTATCTCGCCATGCGCGAGCAGCAGGCCGCGAGGCTCCTCGAGGAGCTCCCGGCCCGCTGGGCCAAACTCAACAGCGCCACCTATCGCCGCAGGCTGATGGAGTTGATTGTGAGGCTGTAGCTCGCGAAACGTTTGGATCGCGAAATCCACGAAACCTAACGAAAAACACGAAACGAAAGCCCGATAGCCGAAACACACGAACGCGAAAGGACATAACCCTTTCGCGTTCGTGTGTTTCGTAGCTTCGTGTGGTTCGTGTCGCGTTTTTCGCTATCCTAGGCGCTGCGCGCCGTCTTGCGACCCGCGAAGTTCGCGATCACTCCTCCAGCGTCGAGATGTCGCCCTCGGGCTTGCCCTGGGCGCGGGCCTTGAGCACGCGCCGCATGATCTTGCCGGAGCGTGTCTTTGGCAGGCTGCTCACGAAGGTGATCTTGTCGGGGCGGGCGATCGGGCCGAGCTCGTGGCCTACATGGGCGCGCAGCGTTTCCTCAAGCTCGTGGCTGCCCTCATAGCCGGCCCGCAGGATCACATAGGCGTGGATGGCGTTGCCCTTCACCTCGTGGGGCAGGCCGATCGCCGCCGCCTCGGCGACCGCGGGGTGGCTCACCAGGGCGCTCTCCACCTCGGCGGTGCCCAGACGGTAGCCGGAGACCTTGATCACATCGTCGAGGCGGCCGATCACCCAGATGTAGCCGTCCTCGTCCTTGCGGGCGCTATCGCCGGCGGCGTAGGCGCCGGGTATCTTGCTCCAGTACGTATCGACGTAGCGCTGTGGGTCGTTCAGGATCGTCCGCATCATGCCGGGCCAGGGGCGCTTGAGCACCAGCAGGCCGTCCTCGTTCGGATCGCAGGGGGTGCCGTCCTCGCGCACCACGTCGGCCTCGATGCCGAGGAAGGGCACCGTGGCGCTGCCGGGCTTCAGCGGCTGCACCGGCGTGGGCGTGATCATAAAGTGGCCCGTCTCCGTCTGCCACCAGGTATCCATGATCGGGCAGCGCTCCTTGCCGATCACGGTGTAGAACCACTTCCAGGCCTCGGGGTTGATCGGCTCGCCCACCGAGCCAAGCAGCCGCAGGCTGCTCAGATCGTGGCGCGAGGGCCAGGCCTCGCCGAAGCGCATCAGGCCGCGGATGGCGGTGGGCGCCGTGTAGAGCACGGTGATCGAGTGCTTGGCCACGCACGACCACCAGCGGTCCGGGTAGGGGTAGTTCGGCGCGCCCTCGTACATAAAGGAGGTTGCGCCCATCACCAGCGGGCTGTAGACGATGTAGCTGTGGCCGGTGACCCAGCCCGGGTCGGCCGCGCACCACCAGCGGTCCTCCTCCTTGAGATCGAAGACCAGCTTCAGGGTGGCGTAGGTGCCCACCATGTAGCCGCCGTGGGTGTGGACCACGCCCTTGGGCTTGCCGGTGGTGCCGGAGGTGTAGAGGATGTAGAGCGGGTCCTCGGCGTCCATCACCTCGGTGGGGCAGTCGGCCGAGGCGATGGGCAGGTTCATCAGGTCGTGGAGCCAGAGGTCGCGGCCCGACTCCATGTTCACATTGTGGCCAGTGCGCTTGACTACCAGGCAGGTCTGCACGGAGGGGGTGCGGGCGAGGGCCTCGTCGGCGATCTTCTTCAGCTCGACGATCTTGCCGCGCATGTAGCCGCCGTCGGCGGTGATCAGCAGCTTGCTCTTGGCGTCGTCGAGCCGGTCGGCCAGGGCTGCCTCAGAGAAGCCGCCGTAGACCACCGAGTGGGCTGCGCCGATCTTGGCGCAGGCGAGCATGGCGATCGGCAGCTCGGGGATGCGGGGCAGGTAGATGGTGACGATATCGCCCTTCTTCACGCCGAGGCTCTTCAGCACGCTGGCCATCTTGCTCACCTCGCGGTTGAGCGCGTGGTAGCTGAAGGTGCGCTGCGAGCCATCCTCGCCCTCCCAGACGAGGGCGAGCTTGTTGCGGCGCCACGACTTCACGTGCCTGTCGATCGCGTTATGGACGATGTTAGTCTTCGCGCCGACGAACCATTTGAAGAAAGGCTTATTGCTATCGTCGAGCACCTTTGTCCAGGGTTCGTACCACTCGAGCTCGTTGGCCATATCGGCCCAGAACTCCTCGGTGTGCTCAAGCGACCACCGGTAGAGCTCATCGAAGCTGGAGAAGCCTTTGGAGCGGGCGTAGGCCATCACGTTGGACTGTTCGATGATCCCATTGCTGGGGTGATACAGTTCTGAGGTGTTGTGAACAACATCGCTGGTCTCGGTCACGGCCAACCTCCTTGTACGCTATTGTCTTACCCAGACGGTATTCATGGTTAATGGGTGCTGGAGCCCCACGGGCTGAGCGGGCGCAAGCGCTTCGCGCCACTGCGTCCGCCGCCCCGCACCCCGGCCCAGAGGGGCGGACGCCTGCCCCTCTGGAATCCCCGCGCCGGGGCTAGCGCCCTTGGACCCCCAAAGCCGACGGCCGCCAGCGCCGAGACGCCATCGCTGCATGCCGGACTCCGAGGTCGGGGAGTTGCTGTACCAGCTGCACGGCAGCTGCCCGACAGCTTCGCTGATGAAGGGAAGGCCCGGCGCTGGTGTGGAGCGGGTACAGGCTCGCCCGCTTTCGGCGCACAGGGGCATGCGCTGCCAGCCGCCTCGCCGGGGAAGGCCGCCGGCTTTGGGGGTTTCCAAAGGGGGCGAGGCCCCCTTTGGCGGGG
>DAOUGF010000646.1:0-2135 GCA_034429295.1 Chloroflexaceae bacterium | reverse complement strand
AGCCATATGGGTCGGCCTGACGCCAGCGCCTGTAGAGCCCGACCACCGAGAGGGACTTGAAGAGATGACACGCTGCTCGTCCGATCCGGCCGTGCCGGATGAGCCCCTGGCGCTCTGCCTCGGCCCAAACCTTCTGCCAGGCATCATCGGGCATGCCACCGCAGCCAACGCTCCACTGCCGTGGGTCGTAGGCGCGCCGGACAGCTTCGGGTATGGCCCAACAGGCGCTCACCACCTCGGGGACAGGGACGCTCTCCGCGATGTGCTGCTGGAGCAGCGCTCGATGCCCACACCCAGCAGCAGGCACCATCCATCCACAGCCAGCAGCCCGTGGTAGCCGTCACAATGCTACTCGGCATCCTTGCCCCAAGCGCAGGTGCGAAGGAAGCCGCTCCCGCATGTCACATCGGCCCGCTGGCGAAAGGTGTCGGCGATCAGGCCCATGCTAGTGCGCTCGGTCGAAGCAGCGGGAAGGATGCGCACCTTCCAGTTGATGCCAAGGGCACGGTCCTCATCGCTCAAGGGAAGGGACGGGCTTACCGGGTAGGCGGACATGATGATCGTGCCTTCGGGGCCGACGACATCCATCAGGGCTTGGATCACGGTTGACGCACCACCCTCGACCCAGCCGAATGCGCTGAGTGAGCTATGCACCGCGACGACCACGCCACGCATCAGCCCGAGCGCTCGCAGGCCACGGGTGATCTGGTGAGAGGTGACTGGTGAAGCATTCATGGATCAGAGTTGTGCTGGTCTCAGGAGCGGTACTACTGGCCCAGCCTCCTTCTGGGCAGCCTGCCGCTCCTTGATGCGCTGCAGCGTGTGCAGGTTCAGCAGCACGTACAGCAGCGTGTTCTGGTTGGCGATCGAGCGCTGGTTGCGCAGCTTCGGTCGCTCGATGCCCAACTCCACCGCCCGGCTGTTCACCCGCTCGCAGACCGTTCGCTGCTTGAAGACCGCCTTGTACTCCTCGCTCTCACGCTCGAGTTGCCAGCGGATACGGGCCCCGATGCTTGCAGCAATCGTGGTCGTACAACCGCCCCGCTCGAAGTGGGCATCACCGATAGGGCAACTCTCGCCCGTCGCCATCGGGTAGAGCAGCGGACAGCCACACTTCTCCCGCTCGTGCACCTCCAGCCCACTGCTGCGGTCGAGGTAGACAAACAGCCGCGGCATCGGCAAGCCAGCCGCACACAGCACTCGTCCCTCCGCGCTGAACTGCCTGCGACCGTGGCGCGGGTTGAGTACCAGCGGCACTGCAGCAAACCCACCCGCCTCGTGGAAGTAGGCGTAGACGTAGTGGGCATCAAACGCCGCATCGAAGGCGCCGAAGCGTGGTCGCCGCCCCAGCCGGCGCTCGGTCTGCTGCAGCAGCGGGCGGAAGGAGCTGATGTCGCTCTCGTTGAAGGGTCGGGTGCGCTCGGCCAGCACCACCTCGCCGAGCTCGGCCACGATGGTAGCCACCACGCCCGTGGCGTAGCCCCAGTAGTACTCGGCATCACCGCGCTTCTGGCTCGGCGCGACCGCCTCACTCGCTGGGGTTGGTGGAGCCTCGACACCACGCTCCTCAGCATCCGGGCTGTGGTTGCGCCGCTTCTTCACACCCAGCTTACAGTCGGGGTCGCCCTTCGGCTGGCGGTTGGGGTCGTAGCGCCCATCAGGGATGCACTGCTTGGGGTTGTTCTCCTTGACCCAGGCCAGGATGTGTTTGGTGTCAGCAGCGACCACATCGCCGAAGCTGTCGGCCAGCTCAGGCGGCAGGGCGTCGCGGAAGAGCTGAACGCTGCTGTCGAGCAGGAACTGGGCGGCGTCGTTGGAGAGCTCGCGCAGCACGCGGCTGAGTTGGCGGCGGGAGGGCACACTGTCGTGGACGTTGAAGCCGTGAGGGGCGCCTGGCTCGCTGACGAGGCCAAAGCCCAAGAGCCAGACCAGGGCGGGGTGCTCGACGAGAAACGTGCGCAGCTGACCCATACTGCGCTTCTGCTCGTGGAGCTTGACGAGGTAGGCGGCAACAAACGAGGCGCGAGGGGCAGGCTGCTTGCCAGGCCAGGGGCGGTCGGTTGGCCGCTCGGGGAAGTGAGCCCAATCCAAAGCACCGAGCAGGGCGCGATACTTCTGGGCGACGGGGCAGGCGG
>DAOUGF010000645.1:0-5692 GCA_034429295.1 Chloroflexaceae bacterium | reverse complement strand
CCGCGTGCGCCGCCACACCGATCTGCCCCTGGTTGTCGGTTTCGGCATCAGCAGGCCTGAGCATGTGGCCGAGGTGGCCCGCATCGCCGACGGCGCGATCGTCGGCAGCGCCACGGTGGCCCATTTGGAGACGCTCTCTCCTGACACGATTGCCGAGGGCTCCGCGAGCTTCGTGCGCGAGCTGCTCGGCGAGCTGTAACTGGCCCTGCTATCTTCAGATCTATGCGGCCCACGGCCATCGTTGGCCACTCCTGCAGGATGGCGGCTCTTCAACGGGGAGGATGTTCATGGAGGCGAAAGCGTACGTGCTGATCGAGGCCGAGTCCGGGCGAGTCGCCGAGGTCCTCGCCGCGCTGCGCGTCGTCGAGGGCATGATCGCCGCTGATGCGGTTACTGGCCCGTATGACATCATCGCGACGCTCCAGACGCCGGACCCCCGCAATATTGGCCGCCTCGTGATGCAGGAGATCCAGGGCATCGAGGGCATCAAACGTACCATCACCTGTATCGTTATTGGGTAACCTCAGCGCCGTCGGTTCCGCCGGCGTTACGGTTTTGCCGGCCTGAGCGCCGCACGGCGCAGCGCCAGAAAGGGAGTGGCTATGTCGTCGGGAAGTAAGGGTGGGCTCGAAGGCGTTGTCGCCGCACAGACGGCCATCAGCCATATCGATGGTATAAACGGCCGCCTGTACTATCGTGGCATCGACATCAATGAGCTCGCGGAGAAGTCGACCTTCGAGGAGACGACCGCGTTGCTCTGGTACGGCGATTTGCCCACCCGCAAGCAGCTCGAAAGCTTCAAGCGCAAGATGATCGAGAACCGCCTGGTCCATAACCAGGTGATCGCGCTGCTGCTGTTGCTGCCGCGGAAGACTACGCCGATGGGCGTGCTGCGCACCGCGGTGTCGGCCCTCGCCCCCTTCGACCCGGAGACGGGCGATAACTCGCTTGAGGCCAACGTCAACAAGTCGATCCGCCTCACCGCCGCGATGCCAACGATCGTCGCCGCTTGGGAGCGGATCCGCAACGGCCTCTGGCCCGTCACGCCCTCCACCGAGCTCAGCCACGCGGCCAACTTTCTCTATATGCTCACCGGCAAGGAGCCGGACCCCGAGGCCGCCCGTGTGCTCGACCAGTGCCTGATTCTGCACGCAGACCACGGCCTCAACGCTTCAACCTTCGCCGCCCGCATCACCGCCAGCACCCTTTCCAACCTCCATAGCGCGATCACCTCGGCGATCGGCACGCTCAAGGGCCCACTCCACGGCGGCGCCAACGAGCAGGTGATGCGCATGCTCCTGGAGATCGGCAGCATCGAGCGGGTTGAGCAGTATATGCGCGGCGCCTTCGCGGCCAAGAAGAAGATCATGGGCTTCGGCCACCGCGTCTATAAGGCCGACGACCCGCGAGCTCTCTGGCTGCGGCGCCTCGCTGAGCACCTCGCTAACACCAGCGGCAATCGGCGGTGGTACGAGATGAGCGAGCGCATCCGCAAGTATGTCCAGGCGGAGAAGCCGCTCCCGGTGAATGTGGACTTCTACTCGGCCTCGGTCTACTACACCCTCGGCATCCCGATCGACCTCTTCACGCCGATCTTCGCCATCAGCCGCGTCGCCGGTTGGACGGCCCACGTCTACGAGCAGTACTCCGACAATCGCCTCATCCGCCCCGAGTCCGAGTACGTCGGCCCGCGGGATGTGCCCTACGTTCCGATCGAAGAGCGCGTGTAGCCAGAAGGTGGAAGTGAGAAGGCAGAAGTGAGAAGGCCGACCGGCTGGCGCGGCGCTTCTCACTTCTCACTTCTACCTTCGCACTTCTGATGTCCCTCACCCTTCGCCTCACCCTCACCTACCTGCTGATCGCCCTGGCAGGGGTGCTACTGCTAGGCGCGGGCTTTATCGTCCTCACGGGACGCCACCTCGCTGTCCAACGTGAGCGCGAGCTCACCGCTCAAGCCACGATCTACGCCGCGCTCCTCGGCGAGCTCGCCTCATCGCCTGCCGCGCTGGAGGCCCTCGCCCCGACCCGCCCCGGCGCCGAGCTGCTGGCCCCGGGAACGGCAGCCCGCATCTTCTCTATCGCAGGTGCGGTGCTCGCTGGCGACCCGGCCCTCGGCCCGTTTCCCAGCAGGGCGGCGCTCTCTCTTCTGCACCCGCCGGTGCCACTGCCGGCCTCGCAGGTGGCTGGCCGGCTCTACGCCGCCCGCCCGATCATGGGTGCCACTGGCCCCATCGGCGTGCTCGAGCTCTCCAGCGATACCGCCGCCGACGCCCAACTCATGGCCGCTCTCCGTCGCTTCGCTCTCCAGGCCGCCCTCGCAGCCGTAGCCCTCTCCGCCCTGGTCGGCCTCCTCGTCGCCCGCTCCATCGCTCGGCCCGTCGTCCAGCTCACTCGCAGGGCCGAGGCGCTTGCTGCATCTCTCGACGAGGGACGACCGGCGATGTTAGTGCAGCAGACGCACAACGCGAACGACCAGCAACTGCTGAGTGACGACGGACAACCGGCGACGGACAGCCCTTCACTTCCCATACCTTTGCGCCTCAGCGAGAAACTGCCGTGGCGCAAGCGTGAGAGCGGCAAGCTCCAGCTGGCGACATCCCGGCCTAGCCGATGGTGGCCGGTCGTCGGTGCTTGGCCATCGGCTGGTAGCAAGAACGAGATCGCCGCACTCGACGCCAGCCTCGCCCGCCTCGACGCCGGCCTGCGCTCCTACACCGCCCGTATCGCCGAGCTGCAGCAGGCCCGCGCCCAGTTCTACCGCGGCGTCTCCCACGAGCTGCGCACGCCCCTCACCGCTATTCGCGTGGGGCTCGAGAATCTCGCCGACAGTGCCCCACCCAACACTCGCGCCACCATCGCCATGCTGGAGCGGGAGGCCGCGCGCCTCGGCCGCCTCGTCGAGGAGCTGCTCGCGGGGCGCGCCGAGCCCGCCGCCCCCGCTCTGCTCGACCTGAGCGCCCTCGCCGCCGAGGTCTGCGCGCTGTTTGCGGGGCGCGCCGAGCGGGCCGGCATCGAGCTGAGCGTGGCCGGCGCGCCCCTTGAGCTGTGGGGCGACCGCGACCGCCTCAAGCAGGCGCTGATCAATCTGGTGGATAATGCGCTGCGGGTCACACCGCCGGGCGGCGCAGTGCTCGTTGCGACGCTGCGGGCTGGCCCGTGGGCCCGCCTGGCGGTGATGGATGGCGGCCCTGGCGTGCCCGCCGAACTGCGCGAGCGCATCTGGGAGCCGGGCGTGCGCGGCGCCGACGGCGGCGCCGGCCTCGGCCTAGCCATCGTTCGCGAGATCGCCCAAGCCCACGGTGGCGTGGCCTATCTCGACGAGCGCTACGAGCCGGGCGCCCGCTTTGTGATCGATCTGCCGCTGGAAGAGAGGAGCAACCAGTGAATTCAATGATGGACCCCCCGCGCGAGCGCCTGACACGCTGGGCCGTGCGCGGCGCCCTGATTTTAGCCGCCGTCGCCGCCGTGCTCGGCACAATCTTTAATATCGTGATCGGCATCGCCCTCCGTGAGCTCGGGCCTGAGACCACGATAGCCTTCTGGGCCTGGTTTGTCCTGCGCTCCATCGTCGCTTGGGCCATCGGCGCCTCCTTCTTCGGTGCCATTCTCGGCGCCTTCGCCTCCATGATCTGGCGCTACGACTCGCCCTAGCCGATTTGACTTAATTACTGCGACGCGCTATAATCGAGCGCGTTGCTTCGGGGCGTAGCGCAGACCGGTAGCGCACCTGAATGGGGTTCAGGAGGTCGGAGGTTCAAATCCTCTCGCCCCGACCAGCAAACGCAAGCGCGGCAGGTATCTGCCGCGCTTGTCGCATCTTCTCCATCCCCTCGCAGCACTGTCGGAGCGCAGTTGCTCGTTTTCCTCTTGACACCGGCTTTATAATCGCATTATACTTTACACATTATGCTGGGGCGCTCTTCATTCATGCGATGCAACGCCCCTCACCACCGTAAACCCTTCCCTCCCCCACCGCCTTGCAAGGGACAGCAGGAGGCGTCAGCATGGCTACGATGAGCCTGCAAGCCGCATACGACCAAGCCCGCAGCTATCTCGAGGCCAACAAGGTCGAACAGGCGATCGGTGTGGCGCAGCACATCCTCGAGCAGTTCCCCGAGAACCTCGAGGCCCATCGCATCCTTGGCGAGGCTTATCTCGCCGGCCGCCAATTCGACCAGGCTGAGGCTGCGTTCAGTCGCGTGCTTCACGCCGACCCTGAGAATATCCCCGCCCACGTCGGGCTCGGGATCACCTACGAGCGCCAGGGTAAGCTCGACCGCGCTGTGGCCGAGTTCGAGCAGGCTCTCGAGGTGCGCCCCGATATGCCCGAGCTACGTAGCCAGCTGCTGCGCCTCTACGCCGACATCTACGGCAGCGAGGGCGCCACCCTGCGTCTCAGCCGCCCCGGCCTGGCCCGGCTCTACGCCAAGGGGCATATGCTCCCTCAGGCCATCCAGGAGTTCCGCAGCGTGATCGAGGAGATGCCCGAGCGCTTCGACGCTAGGGTCGGCCTCGCCGAGGCTCTCTGGCGCGACGGCCAGGAGCAGGCCGCCGTCGAGGTCTGCGAGGAGATCCTCGCCGAGCGCTCCGATGTGCTCAAGGCCAACCTGCTCCTCGGCTATATCAAGCTCGCCAACAGCGACGAGAGCGGCGAGCCCTACTGGCGCCTCGCACAGCAACTCGATCCTTACCAGACGGTGGCCCGCGCCCTCTTCGAGACGCTCCCCGACCTGCCTGGCCCTGAGCTCAACCTCCCCGCTTGGGATGAGGAAGCCTGGGCCGCTCGCCGCGCCGAGCAGGAGCGCAGCACCGCGCAGCTTCCCGCCGTCGAGGAGCAGGACGAGGCTCTGCCCCTGCTCGATGAGCAGGACGCTGTCCCAGCCGCCGCCAGCGCCGACGACCTCTTCAGCGCCTCCTGGCTCGACGAGCCGGACGAGACCCCGCCCCCGTCCCGCCAGGCGGCGCGGAGCAGCCGCATCTCCGATGACGATGATTTTCTCGCCACCTTGCTTGCCCTCGATACCCCGCCGCTCCCCACCGAAGAGGGCAGCGATCTCGACTCGACTAGCGGCATCACCCCCTTCAGCCTCGACGATCTGACCGCTGAGGCTCCGTCCAGCGCCGAGGCTCGCCCTGCCGCCGATGAGCTTGAGCCTTTCTCCCTGGAGGAGCTCGGCCTGGGCGATGATGAGATCGCCGCGCTGGGCGCCTCGACCCCCTCCGCCGAGCAGCAAGACCAGGGCGCCGAGCAGATCGCGCCGCTCTCGCTGCAGGAGCTTGGCCTCAGCGACGAAGAGATCGCTCAGCTCGAGGGCGGCAGCCAGGGTGAGCAGGCCCAGCCCGAGCCTTCATCAGCGGCGGATCTCGGCCTCGCTGATGAAACTGCCCCCGCCGCAGAGGCGCAGGGCGACGAGTCCGAGCTCGAGCCTTTCTCGCTGGAGGACTTGGGGCTGTCGCCGGAGGAGATCGATCAGCTGAACGCCGTTGCGCCGGCGAGTGAGGAGTCTGCCCCTGCCGCGGAGCAGCCGGCGAGCGAGGAGCAGCCCGCAGCCGCTGAGCCAGAGTTGACTCCCTTCTCGTTGGAGGACTTGGGGTTGTCGCCGGAGGAGATCGATCAGCTGAACGCTGTTGCGCCGGCGAGCGAGGAGCAGCCCATAGCCGCGGAGCAGCCGGCGAGCGAGGAGCAGCCCGC
>DAOUGF010000644.1:0-4117 GCA_034429295.1 Chloroflexaceae bacterium | reverse complement strand
TCAGATAACGTAGTCTTGGCCTGGAACCGGGTGATGCGCAGAGGGTCGATGTCGATCGTATGGGCGCGGCCGTCGAGGATCTCCTCGGCGATCAGCAGGCCGGTGGCGGGCGCGTGCATGATCCCGTGGCCGCTGAAGCCGCTGGCGTCGAGGTAGCCGGCGAGCTCGGGGTGGCGGCCGAGGATGGGGTTGTGGTCGGGGGTAACCTCGTAGAGGCCCGCCCAGCACTGGCTCTCGGCGAGGCCGGCCTCCTCGAGGATCGGGAAGCGGCTCAGGCCGACCTCGAGCACATGGTCGAGCCAGGCCCAATCAACCGTCGTGTTGTAGCTGCTGGGCTCGGCGGGGTTCGACTTGCCCATCAGGATGCTTTCGCCCTCCTTGCGCATGTAGAAGCCGCTGTTCACGTCGATCGTCAGCGGGATGGGGCCGGGGATCTGCGGGAACGGCGTGGTCATGTAGACGCAGCGGCGGTAGGGGCGCACCGGCACATGGAGCCCGGCCGTGGCCGCCAGGTCGCCCGCCCAGGGGCCGGCGGCGTTCACCACATACTCGCAGCTGATGGGGCCGTGGCTCGTCTGCACGCCGCGGATGGTGCCCCCCTCGATGATGAAGCCGGTGGCGGCGGTGGATCGCTGCAGCCTTACGCCCATGCGCTGGGCGGCCCGCAGGTAGCCGAGGGCGATGCCGTGCGGGTCGCAATAGCCATCATCGGGGCCGAAGGTGGCGCCCAACAGGTCGTCGCTGCGCATACGGGGCACGAAGCGAGCGGCCTCCTCCGGCGTCAGCAGTTCCACCCGCACGCCATGCTCCCGCTGCAAGGCCACATTGCGCTGATACTCGGCCCAAGTGGCCTCGTCGCTCACGAGGAAGAGGTAACCCACCTGCTGCAACTGGGCGTGGCCGCCCACCTCCTCGTCGAAGCTTTTGAGCTTGGCGATGCTGTAGCGGGAGAGCTGAATATTTGTGGCTGTGGAGAACTGGTGGCGGACGCCGGCGACCGCGCGGGCGGTGCTGCCGCTGACCTCAGCCTCCTCCTTCTCGAGCACCAGCACGTCGGTGCAGCCTCGCAAGGCGAGGTGGTAAGCCACGCTCGCCCCCATCACGCCGGCGCCGATCACCACCACCTGCGCGCTCGTCATACGCCTCCCACTCGCTGGATCGCACTCTTGTGCGCTGTCATTATACACGATGGCAATGGGCAGCCCGCCGTATGGCACCATCCTTGCAACATTGTTAGCCGTGAGCCGGCGGGCGCAAGCTGCTATTCATCAGTAGCGCCGCCCGCGCGGCACTCCGCATTGTGAAGGAGAACGGCGATGTCCGACATCAACTATGAGGACGAGCGGGAGATCCCGACCGACGCGATCAGCCCGGAGCGGCGCGCCGAGAAGAAGAAGGGTGGTGGCGCCGATAAGGATGGCCGGAGCTTCGAGAGCGCGGTGGACGGCATCGCCGGCACCGGCGGCTCCTCAGGCACGGGCAGCGTGCGCGCCCCCGTCGAGGGCATGGGCAGCCTCTCAGGCATCAGCCCTGAGCTCGAGGAGGGCGAGGCGCCGATGCCCGGCAGCATCGGCAAGGGGAAGGGCGCCGCCCGCGACAAGCAGCTCAGTGATGGAGGCCTGCCTGGCCGCACTCGTGGCCCCGACGGCGAGACCATCCCGAACCAGAGCGGCGGCAAGAAGGGCCAGAAGGGCCAGCGCGACGGCGACGTTTCCGACGGCAGCCAGGGCCGGTAGCTCTACTTGCGCCTGCCGCCGGCGCGGGGTGGGCGCACTTGGGGCGGCAGATCCTCGGGGGGGATCTGGGGCTCCTCGCCGGGCGCCCACTCCTGGCTCTCCTCGCCGGCGATGGCCTGCGGATCGGCGGCGCTGCCATCCCTTTGCGTCTTCACGCCTTTCGCGCCTTTGGCTTCGCGTGTTTGGCGCTCCAAACGCTCCTCACGCCACGCCAGCCGTTCGCGCACTAGGCTCTCGAAGCCGTGGTCGGTGGGCTCGTAGTAGATCCGGCCCTCCAGGTTCGGCGGCAGGTGGGCCTGGTCCGAGCGGCCCGTCGGCAGATCGTGGGCGTACTCGTAGCCCTTGCCGTAGCCGAGGCCCTTCATCAGGCGGGTGGGCGCGTTGCGCAGGTGGAGCGGCACCGGCTCGTTGCGCGTCTCGGCCACATCCTTCAGTGCGGCGCCGTAGGCCCTGTACACGGCGTTGCTCTTCGGCGCCTGGCAGAGGTAGACCACCGCCTGGGCCAGAGCTAGGTCGCCCTCTGGCTGGCCGAGGAAATGCACCGCCTGCTGGGCTGCGATCGTCTGGGGCAAGGCGCCGGGGTCGGCCAGGCCGATATCTTCGATCGCTATGCGCACGATCCGCCGGGCGATGTAGAGCGGATCCTCGCCGCCGTCGAGCATGCGGCCGAGCCAGTAGAGGGCGCCGTCGGGGTCGCTGTCGCGCACGCTCTTATGCAAAGCCGAGATCGCGTCGTAGTGCAGTTCGCCGCTCTTGTCGTAGCGGGTGGCGCGGCTCTGCAGCGCGTCGCGGATGTCGTCGAGGGTGATCAGGCGCTTATCGCCGAGCGACGGAGCCTTGGAGAGGGCGGCCGCCTCCAAGGCGTTCAGGGCGGTGCGGGCGTCGCCGTTGGCCATGTTCACCAGGTAGCCCTTGGCATCGGCGGCGAGCATCACGTTCAGGTTGCCGAGGCCGCGCTCCTTATCGGCGATCGCCCGCTCCACCAGGGTCGCCACATCCTCATCGCTCAGGGACTCCAGGGTGAAGACGCGGGCCCGCGAGAGCAGGGCGCTGTTCACCTCGAAGGAGGGATTCTCGGTGGTGGCGCCGATCAGGATCAGCGTACCATCCTCGACATAAGGCAGCACCGCGTCCTGCTGGGCCTTGTTGAAGCGATGGATCTCGTCGATGAAGAGCACAGTGCGCTGCTGGAACATGCCCAGCCGGTCCTGGGCCTCCTGTACTACGCGGCGCAGGTCGGCCACGCCGGCGCTCACCGCGCTGAGCGGCTCGAAGTGGGCGTTGGTGGAGGCGGCGATGATCTGGGCCAGGGTCGTCTTGCCGCTGCCGGGCGGGCCCCAGAGGATGATCGAGAAGAGCTGGTCGTTGGCGATCGCCCGGCGCAGCAGCTTGCCCTCGCCGACGATATGCCGCTGACCGATGTACTCGTCGAGGGTGCGCGGGCGCATACGGGCCGCCAGGGGCGCCTGGCTCTGCAGCAGCTGGGCCCGCTGCGTGTCGAAGAGAGTCGGACCGCGTTTTGGTGGCATGGCTGAAACAGTACCGCTGTGAGCAACCTTGCCCCATTGTAGCACGGGTTATTTCTTTCCCAGGAGTAGCTGAACCGGCAGGGTCATTCTCACAGAGGAAGAAGGAACTATTGAGTCTGGTAATAGCGATCCTGTATGCTACTACCAACAGAAGAACGCGGCCCCAACGGACGAAGCTCGCGAATAAGCCCCGGAACGAACTCCGCTCTTATTCCTCTGCTTCCTCTCCTCCCTCTTCCTTCCCCCCCGCGCTGCTATCGACGATGGGGACGCGAACTTCTTGGAACCTGACGAGAGTGGCGGCCAGTGATGGCCGCCGCTTCGTAATTTCGGAGCCGGCGCTGACCAGTGCCGGCTCACTTTGTGCTGAGGCGAGCCCATCTCAAGGGGCGGCACGCACGGACAGTTCTGCCCTATCGCCCGCAGCCGCACGGCCCTATAATGCCAGTATGAGAATTGTGACGAGTGGAGCGATGGAAACTCAGGCGCCGGAGCCGCTGATCAGGCTGGAGCGGGTGCGGAAGGTATACGAAGAGGGGGGGCGGGAGCGGGTTGTGCTCCAGGAGGTGAGCGGCTCGTTCGCCCGCGGCGAGTTGATCGTGCTGCTGGGCAAGAGCGGCAGCGGCAAGAGCACGCTGCTCAACCTGGTGAGCGGGATCGACCTGCCCACCAGCGGCGCGATCTGGGTGGGTGGCCAGCCGATCACCAGCTTAGGGGAGCGGGAGCGGACGCTCTTTCGCCGCCGTAGCGTGGGCTTCGTCTTCCAATTCTTCAATCTGGTGCCGACGCTCACGGTACTGGAGAATCTGCTGCTGCCCCTTGAGCTCAACGGCCTGAGCGGCGCGGCCGCCA
>DAOUGF010000643.1:0-3402 GCA_034429295.1 Chloroflexaceae bacterium | reverse complement strand
GGGGGCGCTCGCGCCGGCGGCCGCAGCAGCCCGCGCCCACTACACCGGCATCGACATCAGCCCGCGCATGGTGCGCCATGCCCAGGCAAGCCAGCGCTGCGGGCGCTTTCTGGTGGCCGACGCCAGGCGCCTGGCGGCCAACGGCGCCCTCGCGCCGGGCAGCTTCGACGCCGCCGTCTTCCTGCTGAGCATCCAGAACATGGAGCCGCTGGCGGAGGTGCTGGCCTCGGCGGCCTGGGCGCTGCGGCCCGGCGGCCGCTGCGTGCTGCTCGTGACCCACCCCTGCTTCCGGGTGCCGCGCCAGAGCGGCTGGGGCTGGGACGAGGAGCGCCGGCTGCGCTTCCGCCGGGTAGACAGCTACCTCACGCCGCTGGCCGTGCCGCTGCGCCCGCCCAGCAGCGGCGCCGGCGCACCCGTGCCGAGCTTCCACCGCCCGCTGCAGGCCTACATCAACGGACTGGCCGCCAGCGGCCTGCTGCTCGACCAGTTGCGAGAGATCGCCGGCCCGCCCGATCGCAGCGACGGCGCCGCCGAGCGGGCCAGCGCCGAGTTCCCGCTCTTCCTCGCCCTGCGGGCGCTGAAGGCGCGGGCCGATCGATAGTATGGCCCGACATCCGACCGCGGCCCGATGGAGGCGCCGCAGACCATCTGCTATCGTGGGGCGTCAACTTGGCCATGCAACCAGCCTACCTGCAGGAGTGTCCCTGATGACGATCTCGCTCGGCGAGTATTTCGCTCTGCTCCGCCGCTATCTCGCGCCCCAGCGCGGCCTGGTGATCGGCCTCGCCATCCTCCTCTTCGCCTCGATGGGCCTGCAGCTCGCCGGCCCACAGGTGATCCGCGCCTTTATCGATCGGGCCACCGCTGGCGCTGCCGTGGGCGAGCTCAGCCGCCTGGCGCTGGCTTTTATCGCCGTGGCCCTGCTCACGCAGACGGCCTTGGTGGCGGCTACCTACCTGAGCGAGCGCGTGGCCTGGACAGCGACCAATGCGCTGCGTATAGACCTGGCCCTCCACACGCTGCAGCTCGATATGCCGTTCCACAAGGCGAATCCGCCCGGCGCCCTGATCGAGCGCATCGACGGCGATGTAAGTGCCCTGGCCACCTTCTTCTCGCAGTTTGTGCTGCGAGTGCTCGGCAGCGTGCTGCTGCTGGTCGGCGCCCTCGCGCTGCTCTACCGCGAGGATTGGCGGGTTGGCGCAGCGCTCACGGCCTTCGCTCTCGTGGCCATAGCGATCCTCGCGGTCGTGCGCAACTTCGCCGTGCCCTTCATGGCAGCGGAGCGGGCGGCGGCCGCAAGCCTCTACGGCTTGGTGGAGGAGCGCCTCGCCGGCCTCGACGATGTGCGGGCCAACGGCGGCGGCCCCCACAGCCTGCGCCGCATGCACCAGGCCCAGCGGAAGCTCTACCAGCGAGAGATCAGCGCCGCGACCGCGGGCGCCGTGGGGTGGACGACCACGATGCTGCTCTTCGCCGTCGGCTACAGCCTCGCCCTCGGCGTCGGCAGCGCCCTCTTCAGCCGCGGCCTGATCAGCCTCGGCACCGTCTACCTCTGCTTCCAGTACACCCAGATGCTGCGGCAGCCGTTGGAGCAACTTGCCGATCAGATCCGCGAGCTGCAGAAGGCTGCCGCCGGCATCGTCCGCATCCGCCAGCTCACCAGCGCTCGCAGCGCGATTGTTGACAGAAGCAACAATTTCGTTGACGGCGTCAACTACATTCTGCCTCCCGGCGCCCTCAGCGTCGAGATCGACGGGGTGAGCTTCAGGTATGAGGACGAGGAGCAGTCGAACGACGACCGGCGACCGGCGAACGGGCAGACGCCAGAGGGGCCGTCGCTTGAGGGCGGCCGCTCGTCCGCCGTGCTCCACGAGATCTCGCTCAGCCTGCGCCCCGGCGAGGTGCTCGGGCTGCTCGGGAGCACCGGCAGCGGCAAGACGACGCTGGCGCGGCTGCTGCTGCGGCTCTACGATCCGCAGGCGGGTGCGGTGCGGCTGAACGGCGTTGACCTGCGGGAGCTCCCGCTGGCCGAGCTGCGGCGGCGGGTGGGCGTAGTCACCCAGGAGGTGCAGCTGTTCCGTAGCACGCTGCGCGACAACCTCACGCTCTTCGACTCCACCGTGGCCGATGAGCGGATCTGGGATGCGCTGGAGGCGCTGGGGCTGGATGGGTGGGCGCGCAGGCTGCCCGCCGGCCTCGACACGCCGATCGAGGGCTCGGATGGCCTCTCGGCTGGCGAGGCGCAACTGGTGGCCTTCGCGCGCGTCTTCTTGCTCGACCCCGGCCTGGTGATCCTCGACGAGGCCTCGTCGCGCCTCGACCCGGCCACCGAGCGGCAACTGGAGCGGGCGGTGGATCGGCTGCTGGAAGGGCGCACCGCGGTGATTATCGCCCACCGGCTAGCCACGGTGCAGCGGGCCGACCGCATCGCCATCCTCGAGGGCGGCCGGGTGCGGGAGGAGGGGCCGCGCGAGGCGCTGGCGGCCGATCCACGCTCGCGCTTCAGCGAGCTGTTGCGGGTGGGCATGGAGGAGGTGCTGGTATGAGCGTCTGGGCCAACTCCTGGCGCCTGGTGCGCTTCCGGCCGCTGTTCTACGGCCTCTGCATGACGCTCTGGGTCAGCTTCATGCTGCTGCCGCTGGCCAGCGGGTTGATCGTGCGCGCCTTCTTCGACGGGCTCACGGGCGATGCGCCGGCGACCTTCGGCCCGCTCACCCTCGTGGGTCTGCTGCTCGGCGTTGAGCTCGGTCGCGTGGCTGTGTTCTACATCTCGCTGATCAGCTGGTTCAACTTCGCGATGGCGGTGGAGGGGCTGCTGCGGGCGAATATGCTCGGCTGGCTCACCGGCGGGCCGGGCGCGCGGACGCTGCCCTCATCGCCGGGCGAGGCGGTGAACCGCTTCCGCGAGGATGTGCGCGAGATCAACCAGTTCGTGGACAGCTGGATCGACGTGGCCGGCGTGGTGCTGTTCGCCGTCGGCGCCCTCACGATCATGGTGCAGATCAATTGGGCGGTGACGGTGGCGGTGCTGCTGCCGCTGGTGGTAGTGATCGCCGTTGCCCGCGCCGCCAGCGGGCCCATCCGCCAGAATCGCGAGCGCATGCGAGCCAGTACCGGGCGCTTCGCCGGCTTTCTCGGCGAGCTCTTCACCGCGGCTCAGACGCTCAAGGTAGCTGGGGCGGAGCGGCGGGCTGTTGCCCATCTGGAGAAGCTCGGGAGCGTGCGCAAGGCCGACGCCCTGCGGGACAGCCTGCTCAACCAACTGGTGGACTCGCTCAACGCCCACACGGTGGATATCGGCCTGGGCCTGGTGTTGCTGATGGGCGCGAGCGCGATGGCCTCCGGCAGCTTCACCGTGGGCGACTTCGCCCTCTTCGCCGGCTACATGGTGACCCTGGCGGC
>DAOUGF010000642.1:0-12221 GCA_034429295.1 Chloroflexaceae bacterium | reverse complement strand
TCCCCTTGTCCCCTTGTCACCCTGTCACCTTCTCCAGCCAGCTGAACAGCTCGCGGAAGACCTGCTCGCGCACCGGTGGCGCCGAGAGGGTCAGGTCGTGCATGCCGCCCTCAATCGCAACCATGGTCACGTCGCGGCCGAGGCCGGGGCCGTAGCGACGCATGTGATTTACGTCAAGCACAGCATCGGCCCGCAGCATCTCGTCGCTCCAGGCCTTCGCGCGCACCGAGCGGGCTGAGTGCATGAGCAGGATGGGGCAGGCGATGTTGAGGCCGGCCTGAACCCGGCGCTGGCCCGCGGTGATCGCCCGCAGCCAGCCGGCGTAGGCCGGGAAGCCGGCGATCGGCTTCCAGGCCAGGTTGAACTGCCACTCGCCGCGGTAGTCGCGATGGATGCTCTGGGCGTAGAGGGGCGAGACAGCGCCGCCCAAGGCGAGCTTCGGCACCCTGGCGCCCACCCCGGCGACCACGGGGGCGAAGCGACGAGCGATTGGCTCGAGGTTCAGGTCGAAGAAAGGGCTGTTGAGGAAGAGCGCGCTGATCTGCGCCCGCCGCGCGCCCTCGTGGGCGTAGAGCGCCGCGATCAGGCCGCCGGTGGAGTGGCCGTTGACGAGCAGCCAGCGCTGGCCCTCGGCCCCGCAGATCAGCTCGATCGCGGCGTCGATCTCGGCGTAGTACTCCCGCAGATCCAGGCAATAGTTCGGGGTCTGGTGGGGGCGTAGCGAGCGCCCGTGCTTCCGCAGGTCCAGGGCGTAGAAGTCGTAGCCGTGGGCGTTGTAGGCCTCCGCGAGATGGGCCTGGAAGAAGTAGTCGATGAAGCCGTGGAGGTAGAGCACTGCGCGGCCCTGCCCCACCGGGGCGCGGCGGCGGACGAGCGTGGCCTCCACAGGGCCCTCATAATCCGCGGGGAGGGTGATGGTCAGCGCCTCAAAGCCATCGAGGGCCTCGTCGGGCGCCCAAGTACCGCTGCTGGTCTCCATAGCGCTCTGGTGGGTAGACAGAGTACAGGTGTGGCGCGCTACTGCGGACTCTTGCGCGTGATGCGGCGCGTCCTGCGCGGCCTCGGAGCCGGCTGCTCCGCCGCGGGCTCAGGCTTCGTGTCGGGCTTCGGCATGCTGCCGCGGGGCAAATCCGGCGGCGTGGCCGGCGTGTAGTGCTCGCAGAAGAAGCCCCGCAGCGGGCCGCGATCAGGGCTAGGGCAGCTCTCTTCCGCCTGCAGCACCTCGCCGCGGAAGTCGAGCTTGAGCGTCTGCTCGCGGCCGGGGCAGTTCGAATCGTAGAGGTAGACCACGCCGGTACCGTCGCCGTGATCGTCCACGCCGATGGCGAGCACCTGGTGGTTGTTGAAGGGCGAGATGGAGGTGCCGATCAGGCAGAGCGGCCAAGGGCCGTGGGCCAGAAAGGCAGGGAGGTTGTCGAACTGCTCACGGGTGCGGTCGAGCAGCCAGCGCGGGCCGGCGCCGGGGAGCGGCAGGTGCAGCATCATCATCCAGAAGAGCAGCACGGACGCGTTAGGGCGCAGGCTCTCCAGCTGCCGCTGCCAGAGATAGT
Organism: Chloroflexaceae bacterium; assembly: GCA_034429295.1. GTDB lineage: Bacteria > Chloroflexota > Chloroflexia > Chloroflexales > Chloroflexaceae > OHK40. Next base: position 10,671 of record DAOUGF010000642.1, on the reverse strand, counting down.
CCCGCAGCGCTTTGTCCACCGGGTCGTCGCTGTTGGGGGTTCGCGTAGGATCCAGACCGTAGGGAATAGGCTTGCGGGCGCGGAAGTGGTCGGCGGCAGCGAAGGCCATACCGCCGCAGAGGCCGTAATAGTCGGGGAGAGCGGCGTCGATCCAGGCGCTCACCTGGCTCGCGATCGTGTTCCGGATCATGCCGAAGGGGTCGTTAGGGACCGAGCTCGCGGCCTCTCCGGTCGAGGCTGCAAGCGTCTGGCGCATCGCGCCTTGCTCCTCCGGCTTCAATGTCCAGGAGTTAATGAAAGGAAAGCCGTCGGTCTCCGGCCGAAAGGCTGTCTTCGCCATACTGTCTCCGTCTTGGTGAGCGCACCGTGGGCGGAGCCAGTATAGCACGACCTGGCCGGCAGCGATGGGCCAGGCTATCGCTACCGGCGCAGGGTCGCGTAGAGGTCGTCGCCCGCGATAATGCGGCGGTGCTGGCGGCGGGCGTCCTGCCGGTGGTGCCAGAACGAGAGCTGGCCCTCGCTGGCGTAGTAGGCCCGCAGCACGGCCAGGACGTGCTTGCAGTTCACGCCGCCGTGCTCCGCCCAAGGGCAGGTGCAGCTGCCCTGCAGGGTGGCGGGGTCGATCCTCACCTCGTAGTAGCGGCCGGGCGTCGAGGCGCTCGCCACGTGGTAGCGCTCATCATCGGTGGTGAGCGGGATCACGTCGAGATGGCGGCTCGCCCGCTGCAACGCCTTCAGCCGCACGACGTTGCGCTTCTGGAGCGGGGCTGTTATGGTGCTCATCATATCCTCTCGTAGAAACGGCGCCGGCTCGTGCGAGCGGCGCCGTGGCAGTATCTCGTATCAACATAAGTATAGCACATTTGTCGTACCATTTCTATTTGTATCGCATTAGAATGCCTCAGGCAAGCTTCCGGAAGCTTTCTCCGCTCTCACCACTCGATACGGATCTCCGCGTCGCCGCCGGCCACCGGCACGGCCACGTAGGGCGTCTCGCCGGCCTGCTCGATCTGCGTCGGGATCGTGACGCCGTCGTGGGTAACCTGCAGCGGCAGCTTCGCCACATCTTTCGGAATGAGCACGCGCACATAGGCTTGGGCGGCGCTGCTGGTGAGGGTAAGGGTGATCGCCCGCTCCTCGCGCCGCCAGATGTAGGCGGCGTAGCCGTCGGAGGCGGCGTAGCGGGCCACCGCTCGCACCTCGCTGAAGGTCGGGTCGGCCGCCCAGCGCGGCGCCAGGAAGAGATCCTCGAAGCGGCTCGCCCTGTCGTTGAAGCCGGCGGCGCCCTCAAAGAGTGCGCCGAGCATCGCCCCGGCGCCCCAGCCGTCGGTGGCGATGGTGTCGGGGCTCTGTATGCCGGCGCGCCCATCGGGGTAGTACCAGAGATAGCTGCCGCCGGTGAGCTCGGTGAGCGCGGCGTAGCGGCGCAGGATGTCGAAGCCGTATGGCTCCATGCCGTAGCGGAAGGCGCCGCGGGCTAGCTCGCCGCCTACCAGCGGCATGATCCCGCCGTTCACATACTCGCCGGGATTCTCGCCCTTACCGCCGGCCATGCCGAAGCTTCCGGTCGGGAAGGGCGGATCGATGCTGTACCACTCGGCGAAGGCCCGCTCGAAGTCGCGCCGCGCGAAGTACTCCTCGACGATCCGCTGGCCCTGCCGCTGATCCAGCACGCCCCGGTTGAGCGCGTAGGCATTGGAGAGGCTCAGCTGGGCCGCCGCATCCACGCCCGCGGGGCTGAAGTTGGGGTCTTCCGGCACAAAGTGGGTGAAGAAGCGGCCGTTCCAGCTCAGCTCGTTGAGCCGATCCATGATCGCCTTCCGCTGGGCCCGCCACTCCGCGGCCAGAGCCGGATCGCCTACCCGCTCCTCCGCCCGCGCCAACAGCTCCAGCGCCTGAGCTAAGCCAGTGTTATCGCCGTGGAAGGTACCCCAGATCGTATCAGGCGTGATCCAGTGGCGAGGGGCTGGCTTGCCATCGGGACTGATGGTGGTGGGGCCGTAGGCGAAGTCCCAGGTGTCGATCGTGTAGGGGCGGCGCACAAGGCCGCGCTCGGCGTCCCAGCGCAGCGGGTTCGAAGTGCTGTAGCGCACCGCGCGGCGCATCGCCTCCAGATTCTCCCGCAGCCACTCATCGTCGCCGGTCATCTGCCAGGCCTCGTAGACGCCCTGAACGAAGAGGAACTCCAGGTCGCTCTCCACCTCTTTGCGGAAGGCGGTGACGAAGCGCGCCGGGTAGTCGATCACATCGGGGAAGCTGCCGTCGGGCCGCTGAGCGGCGCGGAAGGCGTCCAGCAGGCTGGTGACATCCCGCTCGAAGTAGCGGAAGCCGCGGCCTTGATACACGTGATCCCGTAGCCAGAGCAGAGGGTTATCGGGCGAGCGATAGCCGCGCACTGTGGCGCCGTTCAGCTCGTAGCTCACCAGATCGGCGGCTATGAACTGGCGCAAGCGCGGGTAGAGGGCGTCGAGGTCGGGCTGGCCGGTGGAGAGCTCGGTGACGGCGTCGAGGATGAAGAGGGCGCTGCGGGCGCCCGCCAACTGGCCATCGATGGTGAGGGCGGCCCACTGAGGGCCGAGGCGGCCGCGGGGCAGCACGGTGGCGACGGCCCGCCCCTCCTCCAGGGTCACCTCGACGGCGCCGGCCTGGCGCAGCGAGCTATCGTAGAGCTGGAGGCGAGCAGGGCCACTGTAACCGGGGGCACGCACGGTAACGGTGATAGGCGCCAAAGGCGCCGCCACAGCGTCGTGACCGTCGGCGATGGTGAGTGAGGCCCGCTGCGGCGCGGCCGGCAGCTGCAGCAGGTCGGCGGGGTACTGCTGCTCCCAGCCTGGCTCTAGCGGCTCGACCACCGCGCTGTCGCCGTCGATCGCCGTGATGATATGGCCGGCAAACAGCTGCACCTGATAGTCGTCGATCCAGAGGGGCGGGGTGAGCGGCGCGCCGATAGCATCGCCGCCCGCCTGCCGCCAGGCGCTCAGGAAAGGCTCGCTGAGCCCGTGGGGCCCCGAGGTCGGGCTGACCGGCATCGGCGAAGTGGGCATGCAAGCGCCGAGGACCGCTGCAAGGCAGAGCAGCAGCGCTGCTCGCAAGACGGGGCGAAGCCTCAGCGCCGTCGTGGCGTAGAAGAGGGGACACATTGGGCGGATTATAACAAAGGTGGCGGAGGGGGCTTACCGCGAGGACTCGGCCGTGGGCGCATAAGCCATGCCGAGCGCCTTGCCGTGCAGATCGACGCGGTGGCGGATCACGGCCTGCAGATCTTCGGCGCTGAAGGGCTTGTTGAGCACAGCCAGGGCGCCGACCTCGAGCATCTGGCTGGCCAGGGGCGCCCCGGCGTGGCCCGTCATGGCGAGCACCTGGGCGTGGGGATCGAGGGCCCGGAGGCGCTTGATTAGCTCAAGGCCGTTCATACCGGGGAGAATGACGTCGCACAGCACCAGATCGAAGGGCTGCTCGCGATAGAGCCGCAGGCCGCCGAGGGCATCGTGAGCCACGGCGACAATGTGCTGATCGCGCTGCAGCTGCCTGCGCAGCCACTCAGCAACGTCGGGCTCGTCATCCACCACCAGGATGCGCAGCGCCCTGCCCTGCGGCGTCGCCACGGTCTCCTGCGTAGCGCTGAGCGCGAGCTCGACCGCGGGGAGGCGCACCCTCATCGTGGTGCCCTGGCCCACGACACTCTGCACCTCGATGCTGCCGCCGTGGCTCTCGATGATCCCGTGGCTGATCGCCAGCCCCAACCCGGTGCCCGGCGTGGTGCTGCCGCCCAGAGCGCCCTTGGTGGTTGTGAAGGGCTGGAAGATATGAGGCAGCAGCTCCTCGGGGATGCCGCTGCCGGTGTCGGTGACGGCGAGCTCCACCACCCCGTCGGATGCGCTGAGCTCGATCAGGATGCGAGCATCGGGGTGGTTGATCATCGCGTCGCGGGCGTTGGTGAGCAAATTGATCAGCACCTGGGCGATCTGGCCGGGGTCACAGACCACCGTGGGCACAGGGACGAGGCGCTGCTCGATCGTCACCCCGGCCTTAGCGAACTCCCGCTGCACCAAGGTCACCGTCTCGCTCACCAGCTGGCCGAGGTCGCAGGCCTCGCGGCGCGAATCCTTGCGGCGGGCGAAGGTGAGCAGGCCGCTGGTGATACTGCGCCCGCGCAGGCAAGCCCGCATCGCCACCTCGAGGGCCTCGTCCTTCTCCCGCAGATCGCTGCTGGTGAGGGCGAGCTGAGAGTAGCCGAGGATGGCCGCGAGCAGGTTGTTGAACTCGTGGGCGATGCCGGCGGCGAAGGTGCCGAGGGCGGCCAGCTTCGACGATCTGACCAGCTCATCCTGCTTGGTGCGCAGCTCGTCGAGCAGGCGGGTTGCCTGCTCGGCCAGTTCCTGGTTGCGGCGGCTCTCTTCCTGCCAGGAGGCCATCGCCTTGAAGGAGCGCTGGGCCATGAAGAGCGGCACGAGCGCCACGGCGATCAGCCAGGGATTAGTCTGCCAGATATAGGCGAGGATGGCGCCGAACGGCAGGGTGATGAAATGTACCCAGTGCACCTGGCGGTAGCTGCTCGCGTAGACGCTCACGGGCGGCTGGCCGCTGGCGAGTGCGACGATCGTGGCCACCAGCAGCGTGTTCAGAGCGTGGTAGGTGATGGCGATCAGCAGAAAAGTAAGCAGGCCCCGCGGGCCGCTGAAGGCTAGAGCGCTCGGCTCGTTGAAGGTCTGATAGATCCAGAGCAGCACGACAAACGAGATGCTGCGCTGCGATGCGTTAAATAGCCCTTTGTACCAGGGGCGCTCGCTGAGCCGGTCGGCAATCAGCGTGCCGATCATGATCGGCGCAATCCCGAGGGCTCCGGCGGTCGGCACCAGGAAGACCACCAGTGCATCCACCACCGTCATGCCCACACGGTCGCGCCCGACCCCGAAGGCAACCTCGAAATAATCGGCGAGGATAAACGCCAGCAGAGCCACCAGCAGGAGCAGCGGGTGGGGCTGAGGTTCCCGGATCAGCCAGCCTGTCAGCAGGATCAGCAAGCCCGCCAGTGTCCACAGGCAGTAGAGGTACCAGCGGGCCGACCGGGGCAAAGCGTTCATCGGGGGCTCGACATTCCGTAGTTAGGGTGGGCCGCTGTACTGGCGCGCAGCACTGATCTGTAGTATACCGCGTCGAGCTTTCGATGCGGAATAGGCCATGGTGAATAACGAAAAAGCAGAGAGGACTTCGTCCTCCCTGCTTCCCTGGATCGGCGTCGAGCCTAGCTTACACCCACTTCCCCTCGGCACCGGCGGCCAGGAGCAGCGCGGCGAGCGCACCCATCAGCATGGTGACCTTGATGTAGAGGTTCATTGCGTGCCACTTCATGGGAGACCCCCTTCTTCGCAGTGTTGGCTGTAACGGCATTGCTGCCTACGGGTCCCCTCAGCTCCGCTCTGGGCTTATGCCCGATTCCGTCCTGGCGTTTGTCCCTACTACATAAGGGCCGATCCGAGGTTTATATTACCAGATTTTCACCAGGGCGCAAGTAGGGTTTGATGAAAATTACATTACGTAGTAGGAATAAATTTGTCATTGCAAAGGCTTAAGTCGCGAGTGGCCCGCAGCGGCTAGAGGACGCCTCAAAGCTGAGTCTCTTCAGAGAAGGCGAAGGTTCTTTAACCTAAAATTTATTAATGGGATGACACAAAGATCCTGAGAGGGCAACGTTGGGGCATCCATACGCTGCCGCTGCTGCTTCGTGTCGGGTCACCAGGCCACGTAGAGGCCAGGAAGATCAAAAGGGCCGAGGAATGGCTGTGCCATTTCTCGACCCTTTGTGGCATGGCATGGTCTAGTGCAATTTCAGGCAGCTTTTTGTAGAAATATCGGCGCCCCCAAACGCCGCGCCCAAGCACCCCAAACGCCGCCGCCAAACGCCCCAAACGCCGCCCCCAAGCGCCCCAAGCGCCGCGCCCAAGCACCCCAAACGCCGCCCCCAAGCGCCCCAAGCGCCCCAAACGCCGCCCCCAAGCTTCAAGCTTGGGGGGCGGCTAGGATGGCGGTCTCTAGGGACACTAACCAGCGCGGGCCAGCAGCCGCTCGACGCGCCGGTTGGCCGCATCGAGCACGGCCTTGGCCACGGTCAGCAGCTCGTCGTTGCGCAGCATGCTCACCCCAAGCAGGGTCTCGATCCCCGCGTCGGTTTCCAGCGACAGGTGGGCCAGATAGACCTCGATCGCACCGAGGCTCTGGCGCTGGATGCGCTCGAGTTGGAGCCGGCCGTGCGGGGCGATCCAGTTATCGAGGGCGTTGATCGTGGCTTGGGCGGCGAGTTGAGGAAGATCGGCTGGCTCGCCGGCTGGGGCCTCGCTCACGCCCTGCACCTGCTCCTGCCGCAGGCCGAGGGTGATCACGACATGGACGCCGTTCTCATGGACGTTATGGGTGACGTCGATCAGCTGCAGCCGGGGCGACATGTTCTGCACCGCGTGCTCAGCCACCTGCACCAGGCTGATCTTGCGGTAATCGAGGCGAATGCCGCCGCGCACGTAGAGGATCGACTCGATATCGCGCACGATCTGCTTGGCGCTGCGCTGCGGCGTGCCAACTACATGCACCTCGTTGATCTTGCCGTAGGAGTCGGTCACCAGACGCGCCGCCTGTACACCCCGCACCTGGTAGATCAGCTGTTCGAGGGCTGCTCCGTCGTTGTAGGTCGTGGCCTCGCTCATCTCCGCTCCCTTTCACGAGGAAAGTCCTGATTGGCGCCTCAGCGGGCGCCAGTGGTTATGGGTTGCCGCCGAGCTCAAGCTCGGCATCCTGGATCGATCCAGCATCTGCGGCAGGTTGTGCCGCCCGCTCAGCCCGCTGGCCGCGGAGCGTCCGGTAGCAGAAGATACCGACCCCGGTCGTCAGCAGAATATCGCCAAGGCTGAAGACGTTGGCGAAGGGGATGCCTGCCGGCACCGGGAAGATGTCGGTGAGCAGCCAGAGCTGCACATGCTCCGCGCTGGCCAGCGAGTTGTTGTCCACCAGGGCGCCCTCGCCGCTGTAGCCGCTCAGCCGGCCAGCATAAGCGGCCGCCTCAGGATCAACGGGCATGTAGCCGCCGTTCGCGGCGATCGCAGCCAGGTTCATGAGCACACCGGCGCCGATCAGCGCGATCCCGGGCAGGTGGCGGTTCAGCCAGACCCAGACCACCAGCAGGCCCATCGAGAGCAGGTAGAGGGGCGCGGTGGCGAAGGCGATGACCGGCTGATCCATGAAGGGGGTAAAGATCAGTAGCTGCAGGCCGAAGCTGCCGAACACGAGCGGTAGCCAGCGCAGCTCCACGCTGGCGAAGTTGCGCAGCGAGCCGCCACGGACAAGAGCGACCAGTATCACAAACAGGATGATCACGCCTCTGAGCATGCACGTTTCCCTGGTGCTCGCCGCAGCCCGATGGCGGGACGCAAGGCTGCTTTGTAAAAAATTTGTTATAGCACGAGTATAGGTTCAGGTATATTACCACCCTGCAACCATTGCCTTGACGCTCGCAGCGCAGCCGCCTATGATGGAACACGGTCGCCGGAATCGATTGGGGAGAGCATGCGCCGGACAGGATTACGCTTTCTACTGCCGTACATGCGGCCCTACTACGGGTCGCTGCTGCTGGGCACGTTCTACGCGATCATCGGGGCAGGGGCCAGCGCCTACAGCCCAGCGCTGCTCGGCCGCGCCGTAGACGCGCTGCTGGCGGGGATCACGCCGCGGCTCCTGCTGCTCTACGCCCTCGGGATCGTGGGCCTCGCCGCGACGGTCGCGGTTTTCCGCTTCCTGCTGCGCATGCTCACCGGCGAGATCGCGGCCGGGGTGAGCTACCGCATGAGCCAGGATCTCTTCACGACCGTGCTCGGCTTCGATCAGGCCACCTTGCGGCAGTTCGGCGTCGGCGACCTACTCTCGCGGGCCACCTCCGACTTCATCTACATCTGGCGCTTCTACTCAGCCGGCTTCCAGATGTCGATGCACGCCATCCTGCTGCTCACTATCGGCTGCGTGCTCATGGCCATGGCCAACGTGACCCTGGCGCTGGTCGTGCTGCTGCTGCTCGCCTTCAGCGTGGCGCTGCAGTTCGGCCTCGGGGGGGATGTCGAGCGCTCCTTCGACCGGGTGCAGCAGGAGATGGCCCGCATCTCCGCCTTCACCCAGGAGCACCTGAGCGCGGCCCGGATGGTGGCGGCCTACGGCCAGGAGCGCCGCGCCGTGGCCGCATTCGCCGCCGTGAACCAGGCCTACGCGCGGCAGAGCCTCAGCTTCGCCCTACGCTCCTCGGCGGTCTCCAGCCTGCCGGGGCTGCTGGTGCGGCTGGCCGCCGCGGTGGTGCTGGGCCTCGGCGGCGCCTACGTGATCGGCGGCCAGATCACGCCGGGCGAATATGTGCAGTTTATCGTCTACCTCAGCGTGCTGAACGGCGCGGCCCAGAGCCTCGCGGGCGCTTTCGAGCGGCTGCAGCAGGGCAGCGCCGCCGCCGGTCGCATCGGCGAGGTGCTACGGCGCCGCCCCCAAGTGGCCGATGCCCCAGATGCGATCAGCTTCCCTGTGCGCGGGGCGATCAAGTTCGAGGGCGTGGGCGTGCTCAACGAAGGCCGCTGGGCCCTGCGCGACATCAACCTGGAGATCCCCGCCGGCAGCACCCTCGGCATTGTCGGCGCCACCGGCGCGGGCAAGAGCACGCTGCTCGGCCTGGTGGCCCGCGTGCGCGACCCCGACGAGGGCCGGGTGCTGCTCGACGGCCACGACCTGCGGCAGATCCGCCTCGCGGCGCTGCGCCGGGCCATCGCCTACGTGCCCCAGGAGACACTGCTCTTCAGCATGAGCCTGCGGGACAATATCGCCCTCGGCGCCCCGGACCTGCCCGACGAGCGGGTGCATGCCGCCGTGGCCGCCGCTCGCCTCTCGAACGACCTGCCTCAGCTCCCGCAGGGCCTCGCCACCGTGGTCGGCGAGCGGGGCGCCACGCTCTCAGGGGGCCAGCGCCAGCGCACCGCCATCGCCCGCGCCCTCGTTCGCGACCCCCACATCCTGCTGCTCGACGACGCCCTCAGCAGCGTGGACGCGGGGACGGCCGCCGAGATCCTGGGCGCGCTCGCCAGCGACGCCACGCCGCGCACGCGGCTGGTGGTGAGCCAGCGCCTCGCCTCGGTGCGCGACGCCGACCAGATCATCGTGCTGGAGGAGGGCCGCATCGTCGAGCAGGGCACCCACGCCGAGCTACTCCACCGCGACGGCCACTACGCCGCGATGTACCGCCGCGAGCTGATGCAGGCCGAGGAAGGAGAGGGAGAGGAGTGAGGAGATGACAAGGGGACAGGGGACAGGGGGACGACCTGACGGTGCCGATAGGCTTCCCCTTGTCTCCTAGCCCGGGTCGCAAGACGAGGCGAAGCCTCTGCGGCAGCAAGGGCGGTCACCTTGTCACGAAGGATGGGCAGAAACCTTGGCTGAACGAGAACCAAACGAGCGAAACGATTCTCAGGGGCAGGACGCCGCCCTGCTCTGGCTGATCGCTACAACCGCCGCCCCCCACTGGCGCTTCCTGCTCGGCGCGCTCGTGCTGCTCGCCCTCGCCGCAGGCCTGAACGTGGTGCCGCCCTACCTGCTGCAGCAGGCTATCGACGGCCCGATCGCCCGTGGCGATGTTGCCGGGCTCTGGCCGCTCGCGCTGGCCTACGCGGGCGTCGCCGTGGCCTTCTTCGTCCTGACGATAGCCCAGGTCTATCTGCTGCAGCAGGCGGGCCAGCGAGCCCTAGCCGACCTGCGGGTGCGTCTGCTCGGTCACATGCTGCGCCAGGGCCAGGGCTTCTTCGCCCGCCATCCGGTGGGCGACCTCGTGGGCCGGGTAACGTCCGACATCGACTCGCTCAACGCCCTGCTCTCCACCAGCGTCGTCACCATCCTCACGGAGAGCGTGACCCTGGTGGCGATCGTCGCGGTGATGTTCGCCACGAACTGGCGCCTGGCGCTGCTGGCGCTCTCGGTGCTGCCGGTGCTGGCGCTGATCACCCGCTTCTTTCGCCGCCGCATCCGCCGCTCCTCCAGCGGCGAGCGCACGGCCCTGGCAAAAACCACGAGCTTCTTCAACGAGCAACTCCAGGGCATGCTGATCGTGCAGCTCTTCGGGCGGCAGGCCGAGAGCGAGCGGGAGTTCGATGGCTACAACCGGGCCTATCGTCAGGCCCTCATCCGCCTGCGCTACAACTCCGCCGTCTTCCTCTCGGTGCTGGAGGTGCTCTCGGCCCTCGGGATGGCCGCATTGCTCTACGGCGGCGGGCAGGGCGTGCTGGCAGGCTGGGCCACCCTGGGAACGCTGGTGGCCTTCGTGCAGTACACCGAGCGGGCGTTCCAGCCCATCCTGCGGCTCTCCGAGCAGTACAACGCGGTGCAGATCGGCTTGGGCGCCGCCGAGCGAGTGCAGCGCACGCTGCTGGCCGAGCCCGAGATCGCCGACCCGCCGCGACCGGTGCGGCTGCCTAGAGTGCGAGGGGCCGTGGAGTTCCGCCACGTGAGCTTCGAGTACGTACCGGGCGAGCCTGTGCTCCGCGGCATCGACCTGCAGATCCCGCCGGGGCAGAACGTGGCTGTGGTGGGCGCCACCGGGGCGGGCAAATCATCCCTGGTTGGCCTGCTGGCCCGCTTCTACGACCCGCAGGCCGGGGCCGTGCT
>DAOUGF010000641.1:0-6874 GCA_034429295.1 Chloroflexaceae bacterium | reverse complement strand
ATGTGCTGGAGGCGCTGCAGCGCCTCTGGAGCAAGGGCGTCGAGGTTACGTGGGTGCAGTGCGGGCCGCTGCTCGGCCACTTCGAGGAGCGCTACCGGCAGCTGCCGGCCGAGGCGAAGGCGCGCACCAGGCTGCTCGGCTACGTGAGCGACGAGGTGCGCCGCGACGCCCTGGCTGCCGCCAGCATTTACGCGCAGCCCTCGCGCACCGACAGCTTCGGCATTGCCTATTTGGAGGCCTGGTGCTATGGCGTGCCGGTAGTGGGGGCGCGGGCCGGCGGCGTTCCCGCCGTGATCGACGATGGCGTAAATGGGCTAATGGTGCCCTTCGGCGATGTAGGCGCCCTTAGTGACGCGATCGAGAGGCTGCTGCGCGATGGGGAACTGGCCCGGCGGCTCGGCGCCGAGGGGCGCGCCAAGGTGCTGCGGGAGTTCACCTGGGATACCGCCTATGCTCGCGCCCGGCGCCTCTACGCCGACCTGGCGGGGCTGCCAGCCCCGGCAACATAACGCTTCCCTCATCCAGTGGAAGCCGAATGTCAGGCCCGATTCATCGTAGTATGCTACTGTAGGGTCCGAAGGGGGGAAGGTCTACGGCGGCGGATGCCGCGTCGGGGCCGGCGCATGGACCAACGTGCCGAGCATGCTAGCAAGCCCCCTGCTGTGCGCCGGAAGGTGTGCGTCGCAGTAGACCAACTAGAGAGTACAGGAGCGCCGGGCCAGTTATGGCCCGGCGTTTCCGTTAGGTTAAGAGTTTCACCCTTGCATGGGCTATGGCCCGGTAGTACAATTGGCCCAAGATGAGACGAATCGCGCCCCAGTGGCGCGGCGCGACGGGAAGTGACACGCGATGGCGCAAGCGCGCAACAGCACTTCGAATCGCGGACCCTGCTAGAGAGACAGAGCCCTCGGCGCCTGTGCGCAGGAGGGCTCTGGTATTTCGCCTCTGCTGCGGGCGACGTTGCCCCAGCAACAGATGGAGGACCACGATGGAACTCACCGTCAAGAGCCGCAACGGCAAGGTTACCGAGCGTCAACGTCGGCATATCGACGAGAAGCTGAGCAAGCTTGCGCGCTACATGGACGGGATCAACAGCGCCACCGTGGAGGTGCTGAACGAGCAGTTGCGCAGCACCGGTGAGACATATCGGGTGCAGGTCACCCTTGTAGGTGAGCATGGTGTTATCCTGCGGGCCGAGGAGCAGGCCGGCGACCTCTTCAGCGCCGTTGATGCGGTGCAGCAGGTGCTGGAGCGGCAGATCAAGCGCTACAAGGAGAAGTACTGGCGCCGCGGCCGCAACCGGCGCGGCGAGCGGGCCGTCGCCCCGGTCGAGGCCGAGGTCGCCCCTGTGGCTGTTGCGGAGCCCGAGGTTGAGGAGGGGTCGCTGGCGCCTGTCGTTATCCGCACCAAGCAGTTCCACCTGCGGCCCATGTTCGTGGACGACGCCATCGAGCAGATGGAGCTGCTCGGCCACAACTTCTTTGTCTTCCAGGACGCTGAGAGCGAGAAGATGGCCGTGCTTTACCGGCGCCGCGACGGTAACTACGGCCTGATCGTACCGGAGTAGACGGCGGATCTAAATTCAGTCGGCGGGGCGATGGTACTTAGTACCGTCGCCCCGCCTTTTTGCGTGGGAAGAGCGCCACCAGGCGATAGGACCATAGGGTCATGGTTGGAGTCAGCCGGCGATGTTATGCTCCGTGCGGCCCGTTCTTAACCTGGTATTTACAACACGCTCTAGGTTATGCGCTCACATCACCGCCTTCTTCTCGCCGCGATCATCTGCCTTCTGGCCCTGGGCTTCCTGACTAACACGAGCTCGGCCCAGTCGACCACCTCCGCCGTCACAACCACGAAGATCTATCTGCCGATCCTCGCCGGCGGATCGGGCTTGCTCTCAGCTGAGGAGCAGGCGATGGCGGATCAGGTGCTTACCCTTGTCAACGCTGAGCGAGCGAAAGTCGGTTGCGCGCCTCTACAGCTGAACGAGCAGCTGACAGTTGCCGCCTACAACCACAGCAAGGATATGGCGCTCAACAACTTCTTCAGCCACACTGGCAGCGCCGGCACCACCCTGAGCCAGCGGGTTGCGGCGGCCGGCTACAAGGGCAGCTACGTTGGCGAGAATATCGCCGCGGGCTACAGCACGCCCGAGGCTGTGATGAACGGCTGGATGAACAGCGAGGGCCACCGCAGGAACATCCTCAACTGCACCTACGTCGACATCGGCATCGGCTACGTCTATCAGCCGGACGATGCCCCGCTGGCGGGCGCGAGCTGGCCCTACTACCGCTACTGGACGCAGGTCTTCGGGGCGCCGCGCTAGGCCCGCCTTGCGGGCGGGCTCTCGCCGCCAAGCGTCAGCAGCCTTCTATTGCCGCCCCGCAAGCTCGAAGCTGCCTTCTAGCCGCCCCCAAGCTCGAAGCTGCCTTCTGTTGCCGCCCCCCAAGCTCGAAGCTTGGGGGGCGGCGTACATGGCTGGCGTACAAGCGGCGTATCTGTGCCGCCAGCGCTACATCGAGGCGGCGATGGCGATGATGAAGAAGAACAGGCCTGCGCAGACGCCCAGGAAGGTCAAGGCGAGCTGGGCGTAGCCGAGGATCATGCCGATCAGGGCCAGGCCGTCGCCGGCGAGTTGCCCGCCCGACTGGCGGATCTCGCGGCGGGCCATATGGCCGGTGATCACGGCCACGATCGCGGCGATCAGCGGCAGGAGCACCCAGCCGAGGATGCCCGAGACCAGACTGATGATCGCGAGGTTGCTGTTTGGCACGGCCACGGTGCTGTAGGCGGCCGGCGCCTGCTGATAGCCTACCGGCTGCCCGAGGGGCTGCGGCTGAACTGGTGGCGTGAGGCTCGGCGGCGGCGCCGTCTGCGCGGGCGCCTGCGGCGCGCCCGCCGCTTGGGGCTCGAGGCGCGCCCCACAGTTATAGCAGAAGCGCTGGCCCTCGTCGCTCACCGCCCCACACTGCGCGCACACCATTAGGGACCTCCCATCTGCTTGTTTAGCTATGCTCTACTTCGACGCTCGCGGCGCCAGGCCGGTTGCGTGTTGTTCTTATCAAGCAGGCGGATCGGCGCCTCCAGGCCGCCCCAGGCTTGAAGCTACGTCTAGGCCGTGGCCAGGGCCCGTGCCTGCGCAGCGATATCAGGCGCCGTCACCAGGGCCTCGCCCACCAGCACGGCGTCGGCGCCGAAGCCCCGCACCTGGGCCACATGCTCGGGCGTGAAGATCCCGCTCTCGCTCACCAGGAGCGGCCTGCGCCGCCCTGTCGGCAGCAGCTTAGCCAGGCGGGCCGTTGTCTCCAGGTCGGTCGTGAAGCTGTGGAGGTCGCGGTTGTTCACGCCCACGATCCTGGCGCCAACTGCGAGCGCTCGCTGCAGCTCATCCTCGGTGTGAACCTCGACGAGCGCCTCCATGCCCATGTGCTCGGCGAGCAGCAGCAGATCCTCCAGCTTCTCATCGTCCTCGATCGCCGTGGCGATCAGCAGGACGGCGTCGGCGCCGTAGGCCCGCGCCTCCAGTACCTGGTAGCCGTCGATAATAAAATCCTTGCGCAGCAGCGGGCAGGGATTGCCATCGGCGCGGATGGCCTCGAGGTACTCGATGCTGCCCTGGAAGAAGCGCTCATCGGTGAGGACGGAGATCGCGGCGGCGCCGGCTGCGGCATAGGCGCGGGCGATCGCCAGATGATCGAAGGGCTCGATCAGCACGCCGCGACTGGGCGAGGCCTTCTTCACCTCGGCGATCAGGGCGGTGGCGGGGGCGCGGCGCAGGGCTGCGGCGAAGTCGCGGGCCTCGGGCGCGCGGGCGGCTCGCCGCTCTAGCTCGCGCGTCGGCACCTGCTGCCGCTGCCGGGCTACCTCTTCGGCCTTGTGGGCGAGGATCTTGGTGAGGATCGTCTCATCGCTCATGCTATCATCTCACTTTCTCGGCGCGGCGCTCAGGCCGCATTGGAGACGGCGATGAGGCGTTCGAGGCGGGCCAGGGCCTTGCCCTCGGCGATGCTAGCGCGGGCCATCTCCAAGCCGGTCGCCAGATCGGGAGCTTTGTCGCCGGCCAGGAGGGCCGCGGCTGCGTTGAGCAGCACCACATCGCGACGGGGGCCGGTGTCTTCGCCCGCCAGCACGCCGCGGATGATGGCGGCATTCGTGGCCACATCGCCGCCGCGGAGGGCCTCGCGGTCGGCGCGGGGGAGGCCGAGATCCTCGGGCGCCAGGGTGAACTGGCGTGGCTCCTCGCCACCCCGCACATCGTAGACCAGATTCGGGCCGCTCAGGCTCAACTCGTCCACATCGCCGTCGCCGTGGACAACGAGGGCGTGGGTGGTGTCGAGGCGGCTGAGGGCGCGGGCGAGCTTCGCGGCGAGGGGCGCGGAGGCGACGCCGAGCACCTGGTGGCGGGCACGGGCGGGGTTGGTGAGCGGGCCGAGGATGTTGAAGGCGGTGCGGATGCCGATCTCGCGCCGCACCGGGGCGGCGAAGCGCATCGCGGGGTGGAAGCGCTGAGCGAACATGAAGCCGATGCCTGCCTCCCGCAGGCAGCGGGCTACGCCGTCGGCGTCGAGGTCGATCTTCACGCCGAGGCCCTCGAGCACATCGGCGCTGCCGCAGACGCTCGACATGGCCCGGTTGCCGTGCTTGGCCACCACGAGCCCGGCGCCGGCGGCCACGAAGGCAGCGGCCGTGCTGATGTTGAAGGTGTGGGAGCCGTCGCCGCCGGTGCCGCAGGTGTCCGCCACGGGGCCATCAACATAGACGGGCGTGGCCTTCAGGCGCATCACCTCGGCGAGGCCGGCGATCTCAGCGTCGGTCTCGCCCTTGATGTGCAGGGCGGTGAGGAAGGCGCCGATCTGGGCCGGAGTGGCCTCGCCGGTCATGATCTCCTCCATCACCGACGCCGCCTCGGCCATGCTCAGGTCGCGCCCCCCGACAACGGCGATGATCGCGTCGCGAATATTCACGGGCCTCCCCCTACTGTGAACGTGGCATTGGAATGAGTGTGCGGCGTGCGAACTTCCGAGCCGCACAGCTAGAATCCGAGCGGGTGAACGGCTCCATTGTAGTACAATCTGCGCCCTTCGCTGCGCCGCCGTTCAGCCTCCCGGCGTATAGTCGGCCACGCCCCGCGGAGTAAAATACGGAAAATCGCTACCCACGGAGGCTTAAGTGTCGACACTGGACCCGGCGATCACCGTCGCCGAGCTGCGCAAATTCTACCGGGTACCGGTGCGTGAGGGCGGCCTTGTCGCCTCGCTGAGGAGTCTGGTGCGCCGCCGCGTGCGGGAAGTGCGGGCGGTGGACGGCGTGAGCTTCACGATCGCCCCAGGCGAGATCGTGGGCTTCCTCGGGCCGAACGGCGCCGGCAAGACCACCACGCTCAAGATGCTCGCCGGCCTGCTCCATCCCACCTCCGGCGAGGTGCGGGTGCTCGGCCATGTGCCGCAGCGGCGCGAGCGCGAGTATCTGCGCCGCATGACCCTGGTGATGGGCAACCGCAATCAGCTGCAGTGGGATCTGCCGGCGCTCGACTCCTTCGACCTGCAGCGGGCGATCTACCGCATCCCCCAGGCCGAGTTCCGCCGGGCGCGCGACGAGTATATCGAGCTGATGGGCGTGGGCGACCTGGTGAGCAAGCCGGTGCGCAACCTCTCGCTGGGCGAGCGCATGAAGATGGAGATCATCGCCGCGCTGCTCCACCGCCCCCAAGTGCTCTTCCTCGACGAGCCGACGATCGGGCTCGACGTGACGATGCAGCGGCGCATCCGCGGCTTTATCGCCGAATACAACCGCCGCACCGGCGCCACCGTGATGCTCACCAGCCACTATATGGCCGACGTAGAGGCGCTCTGCAGGCGAGTGATCGTCATCCACCACGGCTTGGTGCTCTACGATGGGCCTCTGACCGGGCTGGTGGAGCGCTTCGCCGCCTACCGGCAGATCGGCGTGACCCTGGCCGAGCCAGCCGACCTCGAGCCCTACGGCGAGGTGATGGGCGTGGACGGGGCGAAGGTGACGCTGCGCGTGCCGAAGGCCGAGGCCAGCCGGGTGACGGCGCGGCTGCTGGCTGAGTTGGCTGTGGAGGACCTGACGATCGAGGAGCCGCCGATCGACGATGTGATCGAGCAGGTCTTCGCGGCCGACGCCGACGTCGGGCTGGAGGCGCTGCCCTCATGATCGACTTCTACATCACCATGGCGCGCACGGCGGTGATGGAGCAGTTCCAGTACCGCACGGCGAACTACTTCTACATGATCGGGATGATCGCCGAACCGGTGATCTATCTCGTGGTCTGGAGCACGGTCGCGGCCGCCCAAGGCGGCGAGGTGGGCGGCTACACGCCGGGGACGTTCGCCGCCTACTACATCGTCTGGACGCTGGTCCGCAACATGAATATCGTCTTCACGCCCTACGCCTGGGAGTGGCGGATCAAGGACGGCACGCTCTCAGCGGAGTTGCTGCGGCCCATCCACCCCATCCACGGCGACATCGCCTACTTCGGCGGCTGGAAGCTGGTGGTGATCGTGCTCTGGCTGCCGCTCGCCGCGCTGCTCTCACTGCTCTTCCGCCCCACCCTGAGCCCAACCTTACTCGAGATCGGCGTCTTCGCGGTGGCGATCTGGGGCGCCTATCTGATCCGCACGGCCTTCCTCTGGGCGCTGGGTATGGTGAGTTTCTGGACTACGCGGGTGAGCGCGCTGTTCGAGCTTTACTTCGCGCTGGAGTTGCTGCTCTCCGGGCGGCTGGTGCCGATGAGCCTGCTGCCGCCTTGGGCGCAGCGCCTGGCCGATTTCCTGCCCTTCCAGTGGACCTTCGGCTTCCCGATCGAGGCGCTGGTGGGTGAGCTGCCGCCCGCACAGCTCCTCGGCGGGCT
>DAOUGF010000640.1:0-9570 GCA_034429295.1 Chloroflexaceae bacterium | reverse complement strand
CGCGGGCGGATTCCCGAGAGGACAACCAGGCCGGCGAGGAGCAGCGCCAGGGCGAGCACGAG
Organism: Chloroflexaceae bacterium; assembly: GCA_034429295.1. Taxonomy (GTDB): domain Bacteria; phylum Chloroflexota; class Chloroflexia; order Chloroflexales; family Chloroflexaceae; genus OHK40. Next base: position 9,508 of record DAOUGF010000640.1, on the reverse strand, counting down.
GGCGAGCTCGGCCCAGGGGAAGCGCTGGCGGGCGATCACCTGGCGCCGGACCTGGGCTATCGTACGGCGGGCCTGCTCATGAAGATAGGCGCCAACCCCTTCCGCTCGGGGGCCGATCTCAAGGGCGGTGCTGAGCTGCTCGCCCAACCGGAAGCGCCGGTCGAGGCGGCGGGCCGCCTCCAGGGCGCTCATGCGCGGGCGCAGCACCAGCAAGGCGCCGCCCGCGATGCAGAACAGGGCCGCGGCGCCAACCCACGACCAACGGAGCGGCAGGCCGGTCAGGATATGGATGCCGAGGGCGAGGCATACGAGGGAGAGCGCCAGGGTGCTGGCGCGGAGCAGCACGCGCACACCACGGCGGGCCCAGCGGTCGCTGGCCAGCCGATCGAGCTGGATCTGCAAAGAGTTGCGCACGGCAGCAGTATACCCCGGGCCGCGGAGGCTGCGCAAAGGAAAGCAGCCCGCTCTCAGCAAACTCTCATTCCGCGCTAGTAGGCCAGTTCAGCCAGGCTCAGCGACGTCTCGACGCGAGGCTCCACCAGCAGGCCCTGCTCCACCATCTCGATGAAACGCTCGAGCAGCACAGGGTCCCACTCGCGGCCACTGCCGGCGCGCAGCCGGCGCAGGGTCTCATCGATGCCGAGCGACTTGCGGTAGGGCCGATCGGTCATCATCGCGTCGTAGGCGTCGACGATGGACACGATCCTGGCGCCGATAGGTATCTGTTCGCCGACGAGGCCGCTCGGATAGCCTTTACCATCCCAGCGCTCGTGATGGTGGCGGATGATCGGGCCGACATCGTTGGCGAAGCGCATGGCCTGGATGATCCGGGCGCCGTACTCGGGGTGGCGCTTGATCTGCTCATACTCCTCAGGAGTGAGCTGGCCTGGCTTGCGCAGGATGGCGTCGTCGATCGAGATCTTGCCGATATCGTGGAGCAGTCCGCCGAAGCGGATCGCCTTCACCTGATCAGGGCTCAGGCCGATGGCGGTGGCGAGCTGTTCGCTGTAGCTGGAGAGCCGGCGCAGATGGCCCTCGGTATAGGTGTCCTTCGCCTCGACCGCCAGGGCCAGCATGAAGATCACGCTCTCGGTGCGCTCCAACTGGTCGGTGAGCCGCTTGATGCGGAGCTGGGAGCGAAGCCGGGCCCGTAGCAGGCTCTGATCGAAGGGCTTGGTGAGAAAGTCGTCGGCGCCTACCTCGAGGCCGCGCTGGCGATGCTCGCGGTCGTCGAGGCCGGTGAGCATCGTAACCGGGATGAGGGCGGTGGCTTCGTTGTCTTTAAGCCGCTGACAGACTGCGAAGCCATCCAGGATCGGCATCGTAACATCTAGTAAGATCAGATCGGGCGCCTCTCGCGCGACAAGCTCCAGCGCCTCGAGGCCGTTTACTGCAGTGATGGGGTGGTAGCCGTCACGCCTCAGGATGCGCACCAGTAGATCGAGGATCGCAGGATCATCGTCTACCACCAGGATCTTTGCCGACACATCGATACCTTTCTGGCTCCCTGGGACAGCGCAGGGGTCCCGTCAGATAGTGAGTTGTTGTGGCGACAGCTGGATCTGGCCGCCCGCGCGCAAGCGATCATGTGCCGTACATAAGGTACGGTAGCGTCTTAGTATAACACAGAGCTATAAGTAATGAACGCTAAAAATAAAGAAATAATTAAGAAGCGTGAAGATCTGCGCCGATGATCAGTAGTGGCGGAGTGGTGGTGGCACCCGCAGCGAGGCTGTCGAGGTGGGCGCGCAGGGCGGCGAGGTCGAGGTCGCGGTAGCGAGGGGGGAGTCTATCGAGGCGAGCGCGGCTCTTGGCCCAGTTCAGGTGGAGGCCGCGGAGGTTGCCTTGGCGCCATTTCACCAGCGCTGCGGCGGCCTGAATCAGGGCCTGGTAGAAGACGGCGTCGTCGCCGGTGGCTCGCAGCCAGCACTGTTCCCACTGCTCGTGGGCATGCCAGTAATGGCCGGCGTTGAAGAGGCGGATTCCCTCAAGATACTCGGGGGGCATGAATACAAAATACAAAATGCAGCCAGTGCTGCATTTTGCATTTGGCATGTTGAATTGATACTAATGCGCCGATACGAAGAGGCAGAAGTATAAGGGCGCCCACGACGGGGCGCCCTAACGTTGCAGCCCTCAGGATCAGCGTGTGATCCAACTAGCCGCAGGTGCCGCAGCCGCCGCCGCTGGAGGCGTAATCCTCGTCGCCGTTGCTGGCGGTGCGGAAGGAGTGGCCACAGCCGCAGCTCGAGACGGCGTTGGGGTTGTCGATCTTGAAGCCGCCACCCATCAGGCTGTCGACATAATCGATCGAGGAGCCCATGAGGTAGCCGGCGCTGATCGGGTCAACGATCACGCGCAGGCCGTTAGTGTTGAACTCAGTGTCGCCCTCGCGGGTCTCGTCGTCGAAGGTCATCCCGTACTGGAGGCCCGAGCAGCCGCCCCCCGCTACAAATACGCGCAGGGCGTAGCCGTCGAGCTCCTTCTCGCGCATCATCGCGAGCAGACGGCTCGATGCAGCCTCGCTCACCGTCAGCATCGGCATCACAGGCGTCAGCTCGATCAGATTCTGATTCTGCTCCAACGTGGTCATTGTGCCAATCCTCCTAGGGCTCTCAACGAGGCGCCGCAGCCGCGGGCGGCCCGGCGAGTATTTGCTGCGGGCAGTATAGCAGAAGTCGGCGAGAATCGCTAGATGACTCTTTCGAAATAACCCCTGGGGGGTATCGAGCATTGAGCGTTGGGAAGGGCGGTTGGCCGGCCTTAGAGCACGATGCGATCGACCACCATCGCCGCGAAGAGCAGGGCCAGGTAGAGCAGGGAGTATTTGTAGAGGCCCCAGATGCTGGCTTGGTCACCCTTGCGCCAGACATCCCAAGCGTAGCGCAGGAAGGGCACGCCGAGGGCCAGGGCGGCCACCAGGTAGATCCAGCCCATCGCGCCGATGGCGGTGAGCAGGGCGGAGATGGCGATGAGCAGCACCGAGTAGACCAGGATCTGCCAGCGGGTTTCTTCCACGCCTGCCACCACTGGTAACATCGGCACGCCGGCGCGAGTGTAGTCCTTCTGCTTCACCAGGGCCAGAGCCCAGAAGTGGGGCGGCGTCCAGTAGAAGACGATCGCGAAGAGCACCACCGCGGCCAGGCTCAACTGGCCCGTCACCGCTGTCCAGCCGACCAGGGGCGGGATGGCGCCGGCGCCGCCGCCGATGATGATATTCTGCCAGGTGCTGCGCTTGAGCCAGCGGGTGTAGATCAGCGCGTAGTAGACGATGCCGAGGGTGGAGAAGAACGTGGCCAGCGGCGTTGTGAAGGCCAGCATCACCACAACCGAGAGGGCGCTGAGGGCGAGCCCGAAGAGCATAGCATTGCGGCGGGAGATGCGGCCGCTGGGCACGGGGCGGCGGCTGGTGCGGCCCATGTTGATGTCAATGTCGCTGTCGTAGGCGCAGTTGATCGCGCCCGCGCCGCCGGCGGCCAGATAGCCACCCACCATCGTCCAGAAGACGAGCCAGAGGGAGGGCGCGCCCGCCTCGGTGATATACATCGCCGCCAGGGTTGTCACCAGGAGCAGCGAGTTCACCTTGGGCTTGGTGAGGCTCACGTAGTCGCTGATCAGCGAGGGTTGGGCCTGCGCCTTTGCGACCGCAGCGACCCGCTCCGGCGCCACCTGAGTGGCGGGCAGCGGGCGGCGACCCATCAGCACGGCGAGCGCCAGGGCCGCGCTCCAAACGATAGCGGCCAGGCCGAGGCCGAAGCCGGCCAGGGCCGGGGGCAGCAGCAGCAGAGTGGCCTCGGCGAGAACGAGCGAGACAACACAGGCGGCGCCAGCGACCAGCAGGTAGTCGCCCCGGCGCGAGCGGCCCGTCTGCCAGAGGGTGGCACCGGCCAGGGCGGCGGCCATGACGGCGGCGCCGAGGGCGTTGGTGGGGAGCCCGGCGGCTGTGCTAACGGTTGGCGGCACCGCGGCGCGGGCGCTGAGCGCCAGAGTGAGCACGCCGACGGCGCCGGCGCTCCACCAGGCCAGATTCCGCAAGCGGCGGGCGTCGCGTGCGGCGCGCCCACCCACCCGCTCTACGGCCGGGGGTTGGGCCAGGGCCGTCACGGCCACCGCTTGGCAGCCGAGGATGAGCAGCGCCGCGGCGAGGTGCGAGACGTCGGCGGCGCTGTAGAGCTCGAGCTGCACCATCACCGCGCCGGCGGCCACCTCGACGAGGCCGAGCAGCGGAGCGGCGATCAGGGTGAGGCGGGCCAGCCGGTCGATTTGAGGGCTGCGGAGCGCGGCGATGGCCGCTGCCACGCCGCCAGCGACGGCGAAGAGCACCGCGATGCGATGGGCGAAGGCCAGCCAGGCTAGGAACGAGTCGGGGGCGCTGAGGGCTTCGGTGCAGACAGGCCAGGTGGGGCAGCTGCCGGCGCTGGCCGTGGCGCTTACCAGGCCGCCCGAGGCGACGGCGATAAGAGTGGCGAGCAGGCCGGCCAGGGCGAGCCGGCGCACAGGCGAGCTGGACATGGGCGCTCTCTAGGGTAAGGCCAGAGCGGCGAAGGCGAGCAGCAGGCCGGTGAACAGCGCTGTGACAAGCGTCCACCCCAGGTCCGCCCGCGTGTCGCTGCGGGCTACGCCGGGCGGTGGCGCGACGGGGCTGCGGTGCAGGCGCCACGCCGAGTGCAGCAGCAACGCCTGGCCGGCCACGACCACGGCGACGATCGCCCAGAAGAGGGCCTCTCGCACAGCTGCTCCCTTTCTAGATCCACGGGCTCTGGGTGAGATATCGTGGATTTCTTCACAAAGAAGATGTCTGGCGGCATTATACCACGGAGCTTGAGATCGGGCCAACGCAGGCGGTGCAGGGGGCAGGGTGTAGGCGACGCCGATGGGGCGCGGGACAGCAGCGCCCCTCGTCGGTTGCACCGACACGGCTGCAGTGGGGCGCTGCCCCGTACCCCTACTACCTGCGCCGTGGGCAGGCATGCGAGCGGGCTCCGCCCCTCGCGCTCCCTGCCAAAGGGGCCTCGCCCCCTTTGGAAACCCCCAAAGCCGACGCCCACCAGCGCCGAGAGAGCCCTTGCTGCATGCCCCTCTGCGCCGAGAGCGGGAGTAGCAGTGCCAGCGAGACGTCAGCGCCGGGCAGCTTCGCCTCCATCACGATACCCTTGGGCGGCGAAGTTGTCGGGTAGCTGCCGTCGAGCGTCGGCTTTGGAGTTCGGGGGCGAGGCTCCGGCGCTGGGGGTGTCGGGGGCGGACGCGCGCCCCCGACAAAACTAGCGGGGCGCTCAGCGCCCGACGAACTCCAGCTCGGCCCCGCCGATGCTGATGCGGTCGCCGTTGCGGAGGGGGTGGGCCGCGCCCGGGCCGAGGGTGCGCCCGCCCACGCTGGCGCTGCCATCGATGTCGGGCAGCACCGCAAGCTCGAAACCATCGCCGGCGCGGCGCACGACGGCGTGGCGCCAGGCCACCCCGCTGTCGGGAAGGTAGAGGTCATTGCCGTCGTAGCGGCCGATGCTGGCGCTGTCGGTGACCTCGCGCACGAGCCCGGCCTGCTCGCCCCGCAGCACCCGCAGTTCGGCGCGGGCGAGCACCTGGCGGGCGAGCGGGATCAGCGCGCCGATGGCGGCGCCGACGATCAGCAAGCCAATGCCGCTGAGCCAGACCTGGGCGGGGCCGCTGGTCGCGAGGAAGAGGCGGGTGAGGCCCTCGTAGAGCAGCCCGCCGACGAGGCCGCCCGCCAGGCCACCGATGGCTGCGTAGGCAGCGCGGCGGGGCCGCCGGCTGACCAACAGGTCGCCGGCGCCGATCAGCAGGCCGAGGAGCATCCAGCTGAGGGCGCGGCCCTGCCAGCCGCCGCTCAAGGCGAGGAAGACAGCCTGGGCCGCCAGCATGCCGAGAGCGCCGAAGAGCAGCCCGGCGAGGCCACCGAGGATGCCGTCGCGGATGGCGCGAGCGGGTTTGCGCTTGACCGTGGCGCCGTCGGCGGCTGCGACAAGGGCACCGAGGCAGGCGCCGAGGCCGGCGCCCACGAAGAGCGCGGCCGTCCAGACGCCCCATGTCTGGGTGGCCACAGCACCCACCAGCCACCAGCCGGCGAGGCCGCCGAGGGCGCCGAAGATCGCGCTGAAGTAGACTTGGAGTGCCTTGCTCATCGTCGCTCTCCCTGGGCGGCGCCGCAGCGCGAGCAGAAGCGCGCCGTGGGCCGTAGCGGCGTATCACAGTTGGTGCAGCGGCGGGGCTCGGCGGCGACCGGGGCCGGCGCAGCGGGCGGGGTTGTGGAGCCCGCCGCGGTCATCAGTACGGGGGTGGATCCGGCCGGCTGGTAGCTACCGACCAACGGGGCGGGGGCGGCGCGGCGCTTGCGCCTGGCCAGCATGCCCGGCAGGACGAGCAGGCCGACGAGCGGGAGCAGCAGCACCACGCCGACAAGGGGGTGGGAGGTGACATTGATCAGGTGGCGCTCGGTGTAGCCGCCTGCAGCCTCCAAGCCGCCCACGCTCACCCTGATGTCGCGCCGCGTGCCGTCGTAGAAGGGCCGCGGGCTGATGTAGGTGAGACGATACTCGCGCTGCACATCGGCGGCGAGGCCGGCGTAGAGCACGGAGAGCTCGTCGGCGCGGGGCGCGTAGAAGTAGCGCCCGCCGGTGGCCTCCGCGATCTGCTTGAGCACCGTCTCATCAATGCCGTCATCGCCGGAGCTGCCCCGCTCGCCGAGCCCCACCACCGCTACCGGCTGGCCCGCCTCCTGGGCGTAGGCGATCGCCTCTTCGAGCGTGTGGCGGCTGCCGGCATCGTCTGGGCAGCTGTCGAAGGGCACGCTGCAGTCCTGGCCGTCGCTCAGCACCAGCAGCAGGCGGCGGCCGGGCTCGTTCCGCAGCAGTTCCACGCCCTCAACCACGGCGTCGTAGAGGGCGGTGCCGTTATCGGGGCGCAGGCGCTCGATCGCCTCCTCCAGCTCGTCCTCGTCCGCGGTGAACTCCTGAACGAGGCGCACCTTGTCGTTGAAGGCGATCAGGGCGGCGCGGTCGCCCGGGCGCATCATATCCACGAAGGCGGCCGCGGCATCGCGCGCACCCTCGATCTTGTCCTCCTCCTCCATGCTGCCCGAGCGATCGATCACCAGCACCGTGGTGACGCTCTCCGCGCCAGGGCCGCCAAACTCCGCGATCTCAACCGGCTGGCCGTCCTCGGTGATGACGAAGTCGTCGCGAGTGAGGTTCAGCTTGGGGGCACCTGAGTCATCTACCGCGGAGATATAAAGCGTGATCTCGGGGTAGGCGCTCGTATCGACCTGCTCCACGCGGGTCTGCCCTGAGGCGGGCGGGGCGGCTGGCGGGCGGGCTATAGCGGAGATGATGACGAGCAGCACGGCGAGGAGCAGCGCCAGTGCGGCCGCCGGCAGCGCGAGACGTCTCATTGCCGACCCTCCAGGTGTACTCCAAAAGTCTGTTATGCGAGTCAGACGATTGGAGGAGCCTGAAGGTTGCGGGGAGGTAAACGTTGAGCATGCCTGGGCACGCTCAATGCTCTACGCTCAATTGATTGATCATCGCGGTGGCGGCCATCTCGAAGTAGTTGCGCATGGCGCTGCGGGCGGGCTCGGGGATCTCGGCCTCGTCGATCGCCGCGAGCATGTGGCCGAGCCATGCATCGCGGGCGGCCTGGCCGATCGGGAAGGGGGCGTGGCGCATGCGCAGCCGCGGGTGGCCACGCAGCTCGCTGTAGGTGGCGGGGCCGCCGAAGTACTGGATGAGGAAGAGGCGCTGGTGCTCCTTTCCGGGCTCCATATCGGCGGGGAACATCGGGCGCAGCAGCGGGTCCCGCTCCACGCGGGCGTAGAAGGCGTCCACCAAGCGGCGGAAGGCAGGCTCGCCGCCCGCCAGCTCGTAGATTTTCTGATTGGTGCTCATACCTTTATTGTACGCGAGGCGAGGCTTTTAGAACAAGGCGCGAAGCCGATGCGCAGCGAGACGCGGCTGCTCATAACTCCTCCCATCCCTGCGCGTTGCGCATCCTGATCATCGATGTGTGCAGTGTACTGCGCCAGACCGCTCTTCCCAGCGGTACGAGCGACTGGCAGAGGCGCAGCTCCACGCCGCCCGCCGCGTGGCGCGCCAACAGATCGCCTACCGGCTCTACACTGAGAGGTCGCACCGCCTGGCGGCTCACATACATCCAGGGGTCGCCGTGGAGCGGCGCGAAGCTCGCCTCGTCGAAGCTGTAGCAGTAGAGGCGGCACGCCCGCACTCGCTCCAGCCACCCGGCCTCGATCGCGATCACGATGCGCCCGGCCACGCTCGACCACCAGCGCTCCATGTCGGCAGGCGTCGTCGTTGGCAGGGGCCAGAAGGTCACCCGTGGGCAGTCCCGCGGCAGCCAGTAGAGCGGGCTGTGCCACTCGTCGATCGCCCAGACCAGCGGATCGCCTAGCCGGCTCGGTCGCGGCGCGAACTCCTCGATCGTCGAGTCCTCGCTGTAATGGTAGACGGGCATCCCGGCCTCCGCTTGCTCCGGCGCGCTACGATTGTGATGCTGGCGGGCGCCACTGGTTGGCGCGCTTGTTCTCCTGGGCGAGGCGGGCGGTCTCGGCTATGCGCTTCGCTCTGGTTGCTGGCGTCTTCGCCTGAACGATCCACTGGAGGATGGCGCGCTTCGCAGAGGGCGGGAAGGCGGCGAAGTTGGTTGCGGCCGGGGGATAAGCATCCAGGGCCTCGGCCAGGTCCGGCGGGATCTCCAGGTTCTCAACGGCGTCGAGCAGGCTCCAGCTGCCGTCGGCCTTGGCCGCCTCGATCTTCGCCATGCCCGCTGGCGTCATCAGCCCGGCGGCGATCAGCCGTTCCACCCGCTCCTTGTTCGGGCGCGACCAGCCCGAGCCGAGTTTGCGGGGCGCGAACCAGAGCATCGAACGTTCTTCGTCGAGCTTGTTGCCCTTGCTGTCCACCCAGCCGAAGCAGAGCGCCTCCTCCACCGCCTCGTCGTAGGTGACCCGCGGCTTGTCGGTGGCCTGCTTGTAGCTCACCAGCCACACCCCCTCGGCCCGGCCGTGGTGCTGCTCCAGCCAGGCCCGCCACTCTGCCCGCGTCAGCGGGTGGACCGAGTTCTCCGGCGGCTCCGCCATTGTCATTCCTCTCGCTTCTTCACACAGCTCTCCCACAGCATGGTAGCACAGGCGAGCGATAGGGCCAAGCCTCCCTACAGCGTCAGGAAGCGCTCCAGGGCCGCCTCGAGGCCGATCGGCTCCGCCTCCTTCAGCCGCTGATAGTAGCGCAGGAAGGGCATGAATTGAAACGAGGCGGTGAGCAGCTCGCGCAGCACCAGCCGCCTCATCGGCCCGGTGGCGGTGAGGTAGCCGCTGCTGTGGAAGCGCTCGACCGCCCGCTCGGGGAGCGTCCCCACGCCTCTGGCGGGCGCAAGCGCTTCGCGCCACTGCGTCCGGCGCCCCGCGCCCCGCCGTCAGGGGGCGGGCGCACTCTTCGAGGATGCCTTCGACATTCGCCATCCCGACACCCCCGCGCCAGGA
>DAOUGF010000639.1:0-3210 GCA_034429295.1 Chloroflexaceae bacterium | reverse complement strand
GCGGCCTTCGCGCCGAGCAACCGGCTCGATCTCAGCCGCTGGCATCCCGACTTCGTGGACATCTCGTTCTACAAGATCTTCGGCTACCCCACCGGCCTGGGCTGCCTGCTGGCGCGGAAAGCCGCCGTGCAGAAGCTGCGCCGCCCCTGGTACGCCGGCGGCACGATCACCTTCTCCTCTGTGGTGGGCGATGGGCACTACCTGACGCCCGGCCCGGCCAGCTTCGAGGACGGCACGGTTAACTACCTCAGCATTCCGGCCATCGAGCTCGGTCTGAAGCATATCGAGGCGATCGGCATCGAGACGATCCACACGCGCGTGGCTTGCCTGACCGGCTGGCTGATCGAGCAACTGGTCGCGCTGCGCCACAGCAACGGCCGCCCGGTCATCCAGCTCTATGGGCCGGCCAGCACCGATATGCGCGGCGGGACGGTGCAGGTGAACTTCTTTGACCCCGACGGACGCCTGATCGATTGCAACGACGTCGAGCAACTCGCCAACAAGCAGCGCATCTCGCTGCGGGCCGGCTGTCACTGCAACCCCGGGGCGCGCGAAGTCGCGTTGGGCTTCAGTGCCGAAGACCTGGCCGTCTGCTTCCAGAACAAGGATCAGATCAGCTTCGAGCAGTTCCTACAGGTGATCGACGGCAAGACCACAGGCGCGCTGCGGGCCTCGATCGGCCTGGCGAGCAACTTCGCCGATGTCTACGCGTATGTGCAGTTCGCCGAGTCCTTCGTGGATCGGCCAGCAGAGGGAGCCTTCTGATGAGCGCTACTGCCACCACAACGAGCCTGCGCATCCTGGGCCTGTTCGCCCACCCCGACGATGAGGTGTTCGTGGCCGGAGGCACGCTTGCCAAGTACGCCGCCGATGGCGCCGAGATCATGGTCATCTCCGCGACCCGCGGGCAGGCCGGGCAGATCCGCGACAGCAGGATCGCCACCCGGCGCACGCTCGGGGCCGTGCGCGAGCAGGAGCTGCATCTCTCTTCCGCGCGCTTGGGCGTGCAGCACTCGCTCTGCTGGGATTACGGCGACGGCACGCTGCAAAGCTTGGATCCCGAGCCGCTGATCCGCGACGCGGTGGCTGCGATCCGCGAGTTTCGCCCCGATATCGTCTTCTCGTTCGGCCCCGACGGCGGGTACGGGCACCCCGATCATATCGTGATGTGCGAGGTCGCCGCCGAGGCGGTGCGCCGCTCCGGCGATCCCACGCAGTTCCCCGAGCAGCTCGCCGCAGGGCTGGCGCCGCACGAGCCCTCGCACTACTACCAGGGCCACTTCCCGGCCAATCGCCTGCTGCTGCTGGAGCGACTGGTGCAGTGGCTGGTGCAGCACAAAGATCGCTTTCAGGGGTCGCCCGAGTTCGTCCAGGCGATGGTGCTGCTTTGCGAAGAGAGCACCATGCTCAGGTACGCCAGCGATTTTGTAGAGACAAGGTGGTACCCGCAGGGCTTTTACATTATCGAGCAGGGCGAGCCGGCCACGAACCTCTACCTGGTGCTCTCAGGGCGTGCGCAGGCTATCGTCGAGGATGCCGACGGCGATCTGAGGTCGCTCGGCTACCTGGAGCCGGGGATGTTCTTCGGCGAGCAGGGCCTGGCGCACCGGCGGCCGCGCAACGCCCACGTGGTCGCCGCCGAAAGCACAACCTGTCTAGTCTTCTCGCCCAGCCAGCCGACCAACTTCGCCGGGCGCGGCGAGGATGCGCTGCTCGTCGACGGGCTGCCCGGCGCGGCCGAGGCCCTGGAGGAGATCGGCGCGGATATTAGCCGCGTTGACGTGAGCGAGCAGATCGTGCGCAAGCTCCAGGCGATGGCGGCGCACCGCAGCCAATTCGTCTTCGATCCCGATATGCTGCCGCTGTCGATCATGCAGGAGCTGTTTGGCCAGGAATACTTCGTAGAAGTCTACCCGCAGCGCGAGCTGGTGGTGGGCGATGAGCGAGCGTGGAGGAGACACGCCAACGATAGTCTGCTGGGCAATCACATCGCCAGCGTGGACGCCTACGAGCGGCTCGCCATAGCTTGAGATGTAGTTCTGAGCTTGAGCAAGGAGACCCTGATGCTGGCGGCTTTCGAACGTCCTCTGCTCCGGCGCACGGCCACCTGGCTGGCGATGATGCTGATCTCCCTGCTAGGGCTGCAGCCGCTGCTGGCGCAGACTGTTGGCGCACCCCTTTCGCTGGCCGGGGACAGCCACACCAGTGCCAAGGCCCTACCCTTCGATCAGCTTGGCGCAGCGGCCGATCAACAATTGGGCGGCAGTGACCACGCAATCGAAGCGACTGCATATGGCGCCGAATTGCGCGCCGAGTTTCAAGACCTGGCCGGCAGCCTCGGCGCCGAGGGGCTGTGGCTGCGCTCGACCGCGGAGGAGCCGGGGGCGGCGCCGTTCCGCGTGCTGGCGACGGTCATCGGCCGCGGCCAGGCTGCGGCCCAGCCGCTGGGCGACACCGGGGTGGTCGAGGTGCAGAACGAGATCGCCCGCTTCATTCGCCCGGGGCTCATCGAGGAGTACCGGGTGGGCACGGATGGTGTGCGCCAGGACTTCGTGCTGCTCCAGCGGCCGGCCGGCGGCGGCCCGCTGCGTCTGGAGCTCGCAGTCGATGGCGCGCGGGCCGCCGCCGCCGGGGAGGGCATCTCGCTGGTGCTCGACGGCTCGGGGCGCGAGCTGGCTTACAGCCGGCTGCTCGTCAGCGACGCCGACGGGCGAACACTTCCTGCGCATCTGGAGGCGCCGGCGACCCACCGCATCGCGATCGTGGTCGACGACAGCGGCGCCCGCTGGCCGCTGCGCGTCGACCCCACCTTCTCCGACGCTGACTGGGTCGGCATGGGGAATGGGTACGGGGTGAACAGCACAGTCTACGCCCTGGCGGTGAGCGGAGACACCCTCTATGTCGGCGGGTGGTTCACCGCCGCCGGCGGTGTCAGCGCCTCCGGCATCGCCAAGTGGGACGGGAGCACCTGGTCGCCCCTCGGCTCCGGAATGAACGCCGAGGTCGATGCCCTGGCGGTGCTGGGGAGTGACTTGTATGCCGCCGGGAAATTCACCACCGCCGGCGGTGTGAGCGCCAATCACATCGCCAGGTGGGACGGGAGCACCTGGTCTGCCCTCGGCTCCGGAATGAACGCCGAGGTCGATGCCCTGGCGGTGCTGGGGAGTGACCTGTATGTCGGCGGGAGCTTCACCACCGCCGGCGGTGTGA
>DAOUGF010000638.1:0-7267 GCA_034429295.1 Chloroflexaceae bacterium | reverse complement strand
GAGGGGCGGAGCCCACTCGCACATCCGCCCACCGCGCAGGGGGTACTAGTATGGGGCAACGCCCCGAGATCCCGCCGGGGGTGCGGGGGCGGCCAGCGCCCGCCAACGTTGCATCAGCCCCGGCGCCCCTCGTAGTACGGTCGAATCAGCTGGTCCATCACCCAGGAAGTGCGGGCGGCCGTCTCGCCCGTGCTCGGGCAGCTCCCGCTGCCGTTCAGAGCGTTGATAATCGTCTGGATCAGCGGCTGTTGGATGTGGGGCGGGTCGTCGAATGTAAACTCGACCGTTCCGGCGCTGGTCGTCAGCTGCACCGGGGCAGCGCGGAAGGTCGCGTAGACGATCTTGCCCGCGCTGCCGATGATCTCGGTGCGGTCCTGCTGCTCGAAGCTCGCGAAGCACCAACTGCCCACGCCGTGGACGCCGCTCTCGCAGACGAAGGCGCCGCTCACGATATCTTCGGCCTCGTAGGCGCCGGCCTGGTTGGCGGCGAGGCCCTGCACCTGCCGGATCGGGCCGCAGAAAAAGTCCACCAAGTCGAGCATATGCGAGCCGAGGTCGAGGAAGTGCCCGCCGCCGGCGATCGCCGGGATCACCCGCCAGGGGCGCGTCGCCTCGTCCCGCTCCTCGGGGAAGAGCCGGCGATGCAGGGTGATGGTGATCGCCCGCACCTCGCCGATGGCCCCGCCGGCGATCAGCTCGCGGATCTTGAGGAAGCGCTCCAGGGCACGGCGGTAGTAGGCCACAAAGAGCGGGACGCCGGCCCGCTCACAGGCGGCGATCATCTCCTGGCACTCGGCGTAGTTGAGCGCCATCGGCTTCTCCACGTAGACCGGCTTGCCGGCCTCGGCGCTGAGCAGCGTGTACTGGTGGTGGGACGATGGCGGCGTGGCGATATAGACCGCATCCACCTCCGGGTCGGCGATGAGGGCCTCGGCGTCGTCATACCAGCGGGGAACGCCGTGGCGCTGGGCGTAATCGCGGGCCAAGTCGCCGTTGCGGCGCATCACCGCCACGAGCGCCGAGCCCTCGGCCCGCTGCAGCGCGGGGCCGCTCTTCACCTCGGCCACGTCGCCCGCCCCGATCATGCCCCAACGGATGGTTCGCATGGCTGCTCCTGATCTGTAGTCTGTAGTCCGTAATCCGTACAACTCACCAAAGGGGCGCAGAGGTAGCGGTGAGCGCTGCGCACCTCCAGTATAGCCTCCCTACCACCTGCAGAACCATGCAGCCGCCGTGATACAGCGACGTGTGAGGATGCTTTCGGCATTCGGCAGTTTTGCGGCAGCAGGTCCGGCGCTGGCGGCTCACTGGTACTGCTCCTCCCGCTCTCGGCGCCGAGGGGCATGCGCCGCCAGGCGGTTCGCTTGGGAAGGCCGCCGGCTTCGGGGGTTCCAAGGGGGCAGCCGCCCCCTTGGCGGGGAGCGCGAGGGGCGGAGCCCGCTCGCATCTCCCCTCACCGCGAAGGTGGTACTGGTAGCGGGGGCAGCGCCCCGCAGGCAAGGTCGTCACACCGGTGCCGCTGAGCCGCGCCCCCAAGCGCTCAGCTTGAGGGCGCGAGAGCAGGCGCCAGCGTGTGCCAGAGCGACGAAACCGTACAACTACAACCTACGGACTACGGACTACGCCATGCCCACCACCAGATCGCGCCCAAGTTCATACTTGACAACCACCCTTTTACCCATATACTCATGTTACCGCTAACGGCAGCGCTCACAATACCCGTTTCATGACCGGCGAGCCCAGAGATCGTATGAAGGTCACGATCGCTGATGTCGCTCGCGCTGCGGGCGTCTCATCGCAGACGGTCTCGCGCGTGATCAACAACAAGCCCGAGATCAGCCCGGAGACGCGCAAGCTCGTCAGTGAGGTGATCGAGCGACTCGGCTACCGGCCAAGCAGCATCGCCCGCAGCTTGGCGACGCGCCGCACCGACACGCTGGGCTTGGTGCTCTCCGACATCGCTAACCCCTTCTGGTCGGAGGTGGCCAGAGGCATCGAAGATGTGGCCTGGGAGCGGGGCTACCACGTCTTCTTCTGCAACACCACCGAGGAGCCGCAGCGGGAGAAGGCGGCGATCGAGCTGCTGGAGAATAAGCGGGTGGACGGGCTGATCGTGGCGGGCTCACGCCTGCCCGACGAGCAACTGCTCCCACTGTTGCGCAAACATCCTGCGGCCGTGCTGGTCAACCGCGTCGCGCCGGACAACCTCGCCGGCAGCGCCCGCGTCGACTCGGCCCACGGCGCGGCCCTGGCGACGCGACACCTGCTGGAGGGGGGCCGGCGGACGATCGCCTTCCTGGCCGGGCCGACCCACACGCAGAACAGCCGCGCCCATCTGCGCGGCTACTCGAGCACTCTACAGGAGGCCGGGCTGCCCTGCGACGATGAGCTGATCGTCCCCTGCTCGCCGACGATCGAGGGCGGCCACGCCGCAGCCACCGGGCTGCTGGCCCACCGGCGCGACGTACAGGCGATCTACTGCTACAACGACTTGGTGGCCGTAGGTGTGCTGCGCGCCTGCGCCGAGCGGGGCCTCAGGGTGCCCGACGATCTGGCCGTTGTCGGCTACGACGACATCCTGCTCGCAAGCCTGCTCACGCCCCAGCTGTCGAGCGTGCGCGTGCCGAAGTATGACTTGGGGGCGAGCGCAGCGCGGCTGCTCTTCGAGCGGATCGGCGGCCAGGGCGAGAACACGGAGATTGTGCTGTTACCTGAGCTTGTGGTGCGTCGCAGCTCCCCGTAGGGCGGCGCGGAAAGGAGAATCCTGAGTCTCACCAACTGGAGTCAGATGCTACCCGGCGCCCGATCCTTAGGCCCTCGCGAAGATGGCACGCGGTCTATAAGGAGGACACCGATGTCACGGAAGCTTAGCCGGCGATCCTTTCTAAGACTCACCACGCTCGGGGCGAGCGGCGCCGTCCTTGCGGCCTGCGGCGCGCCCCCCGCCGAGCTCCCGCCCACCAGCGCGCCCGCCCCAACCACAGCCGCCGCCCCCACCGCCGCCCCAACCACCGCCCCCGCAGCCGCCGCCCCCACTACAGCCGCCGCCCCAACCACAGCCGCCGCCCCCGCGGCCGGCGCCTACAAAGAGGCCCCGATGCTCGCCGAGCTCGTGGCCGCCGGCAAGCTCCCGCCGGTGGCCGAGCGCCTGCCGCTCGAACCGCTGGTCGTCCAGCCGGTGGAGCGGATCGGCAAGTATGGCGGCAGCTGGCGCCATGGCTGGCGCGGCATCAACGACTTCCACTCCTTCGGCCGCATGGTCTACGAGCCCATGCTCCGCTGGCCGCGCGACCCGGCCGACCCGATCCAACCCGGCCTGGCCAAGGCCTGGAGCTGGAACGCCGACGGCACCGAGCTCACGCTCACCCTCCGCGAGGGCCTGAAGTGGTCCGACGGCGCGCCCTTCACGGTGGACGACATCATCTTCTGGTGGGAGGCGATCGAGACCGACACCAACGTCACCGCGGCGCCCCACGCCGAGTGGGTGGTGAACGGCGAGCCGATGACGCTCGAGAAGATCGACGACTACAACATCACCCTCAAGTTCGTCGCGCCCAACGGCCTCGCCGAGACCGTCGGCCTCGCCTTCCACGGCAACCAGTGGCCGCTCGGCTTCGAGCGCTTCGGCTTCTTCGCGCCCAAGCACTACCTCGAACAGTTCCACCCGAAGTACAACCCCAACGGCGACTATCAGACCTTCGAGGAGAAGGCCAACGACTACAACGTCGAGCGACCGGTGATGACCGCCTGGAAGATCACCAAGTACGCCCCAGGCGATACCGAGATGGTCGCCGAGCGCAACCCCTACTACTGGAAGGTGGACCCGGAGGGCAACCAGCTCCCGTACATCGACCGTATGGTGTTCCCGCTGCTCGAGGATGTTCAGGCCGTCAACGCCATGGCGATCGCCGGCGACATCGACATGCAGACCCGCGACATCAACCTCTCGCAGTACCCGATCTACAGCGAGAACGCCGAGGCCGGCAACTACCGCCTGCTGCTCTGGCCCACCGCCTCGGCGGCCGCCACGGCGATCTTCTTCAACCAGAGCGCCAAGGATCCCAAGTACCGCGAGCTGTTCCAGGACTTCCGCTTCCGCCAGGCGATGTCGGTGGCGATCGACCGCGACGAGATCAACCAGATCGCCTACCTCGGCCAAGGCGTGCCCCGCACCGCCACCGTGGTGCCCGACTCGCCGTACTACGAGCCCGACCTGGAGAATCTCAACGGCGAGTACGACCCCGACAAGGCCAACGCCCTGCTCGACGAGATCGGCCTCACTCGCGGCAGCGACGGCTTCCGCACCTTCCCCGACGGCACCCCGCTCGCGCTGACGATCGAGACCAACGAGCAGAGCGGCCCACGCTTCGATACCCTGGACCTGGTGGCCAGTAAGTGGCGCGCCGTCGGCATCAACGCCCAAGTCCAGAGCATGACCCGCGACGTCTACTGGCCCAAGGCCGGCGCCAACGATGTACTGGTGGCCACTTGGGGCCTCGACCGCGGCCTCGTGCCGATGGTGGACCCGATCTACCAGTTCCCCTTCGACGAGCGCTCCTGGATGGCTCCGGCCTTCGGCACCTGGTACAAGACGAGCGGCGCCCAGGGTGAGGAGGCCACCGGCGAGCTCCGCGAGGCCCAGAAGCTCTACGACCAGTTCCGCGCCAGCGTGGATCCCGAAGAGCAGTTCGAGATCGGCAAGAAGATCGTCCGCCTATCGAGCGAGCGCCTGTGGACGATCGGCACTGTGGGCATGGTGCCGAGCGTGGTGGTGGTGAAGAACAACTTCCGCAACGTGCCCGAGATCCACGTCTCCGACTGGCTGATCATGAGCCCCGGCACGACCGACCCCTGCCAGTATTTCTGGGACGTGTGACGAAGTGACAAGGTGACAGGGTGACAAGGGGACAAGGGGACGCCTATCGGCACCGTCAGGATGTCCCCTTGTCTCCTAGCCCGGGTCGCAAGACGAGGCGAAGCCTCTGCGAAGCAAGGGCGGTCACCCTGTCCCCTAGCCCGAGCAACGCGAGGGCGATCACCCTGTCACCTAGCCCAAGCGAAGCGAGGGCGGTCACCTTGAAGCGAGCGAGCAAAGCGAGCAAGCCATGCTGGCCTATATCCTACGCCGGATCGCGCTGATGATCCCTATGCTCTTCGTGATCTCGGCGATCTCATTTATTGTGATCCAGCTGCCGCCGGGCGACTTCCTCACCACGCTGCAGGCGGCGGTGGCGGCCTCCGGCGGCGGCATGAGCAACGAGACGGTGGAACTGCTGCGGCGCCAGTACGGCCTCGACCAGCCGCTGATCATCCAGTATTTCCGCTGGATCAGCGGCTTCCCACGGGGCGACTTCGGCTACTCCTTCGAGTGGAATACCCCCGTCTGGCCGCTGGTGAGCGGGCGCCTCGGCTACACCATCCTGCTCGGCGTGCTCTCGCTGATCTTCATGTTCGGCCTGGCCATCCCGATCGGGATCTACTCGGCGACCCACCAGTACTCGCTGGGCGACAATCTGCTCACCGGCCTCACCTTCGTGGGCCTGGCCATCCCCGGCTTCCTACTGGCGCTGATCTACCTCTTCGTGGGCGGCGTGGTGCTGCGCTTGCCGATCGGCGGCACGCTCTCGCCCGAGTTCCGCGACGCCCCCTGGAGCATCGCCAAGGCGCTCGACTACGGCCTCCATCTGATCGTGCCGGCGCTCATCCTCGGCCTCGACGGCACCGCCCAGATGGTGCGGATCATGCGCAGCAACACGCTTGAGACGCTCGGTAAGCAGTATGTGACCACGGCGCGGGCCAAGGGCCTCCCCGAGCGGGTGGTGGTGAACAAGTACGCCGTGCGCCCGGCGCTCAACCCGCTCATCAGCGTGCTGGCCCTCGAGATCCCGAAGATCATCAACGCCTCGATCCTGGTCGGCGTGGTGCTCTCGCTGCCCACCACCGGCCCGCTCTTCCTGCGGGCGCTGCTCAGCCAGGATATATATCTGGCAGGCACCTTCCTGCTGCTGATGGCGACGATACTGCTGGTGGCCAACCTGATCGCCGATATCGCCCTGGCCCTGCTCGATCCGAGGATCACCTACACATGATCGATGTGCAGAAACAGTCGCAGGAGCTGCGCGACTCGTACCTGCAGCTCCAGGCGGGGGCCGCGGCCGCCGATGCCGCCGAGGCGGAGCGGGCCGGCGCCGATGACGTCAAGTACGGCGCCTCACAGTGGCAGCTGATCTGGCTGCGCTTCCAGCGCAACCGCGCGGCGATGGTCGGTGGTGTGGTGGTGGTGCTCTTCTACCTCACGGCTGCCTTCGGCAACTTCCTGGTGCCCTACACCCTCGACACCCGCTTCACCCAGTACCTCTACCTGCCGCCCCAGCCCATCCACTTCTTCGACGAGGGCCGCTTCAGCCCCTTCGTCTACGGGATCAAGTCGGAGTTCGACGATCGGCTGCGCCGGATCTACACGGTGGACACGAGCACGAAGATCCCGGTGCGCTTCTTCGCTGAGGGCGAGCCCTACAAGCTCTTCGGGTTCATCCCCGCCAACCGCCACCTCTTCCTGGCCGATGAGGGCGGGATCGTCTCGCTGCTCGGCACCGACCGGCAGGGCCGCGATATGCTCACCCGCATCGTCCTCGGCAGCCAGATCTCGCTCACGGTGGGCCTGGTGGGCGTGATGCTCAGCCTGGTCTTCGGCTCCATCCTCGGCGTCACCTCCGGCTACTACGGCGGCTGGGTGGACAACGCCATCCAACGGCTGATCGAGGTCGTCCGCTCCTTCCCCTCCATCCCGCTCTGGATGGCGCTGGCCGCCGCGCTGCCGGCCACGTGGCCGCCGCTGCGCACCTACTTCGCGGTGACGATCATCCTCTCGCTGATCGGCTGGACCTGGCTGGCGCGCCAGCTGCGGGGCATCGTGCTCTCACTGCGCCAGGAAGACTACATCATGGCCGCCAGGCTCGCTGGAGCCAGCGACGCCCGGATCATCTTCCGCCATCTCATTCCGGCCTCCCTCGGCCAGATCATCGTCGTCTCCACCCTCGCCATGCCAGCCATGATCCTGGCGGAGACCTCGCTGAGCTTCCTCGGCCTGGGGCTGCGCCCGCCCCTCACCAGCTGGGGCGTGCTGCTCCAGGAGGCCCAAAACCTTGAGTCGCTCGCCCTCTATCCCTGGGTCTTCACCCCCGCCGTCTTTATCGTGATCGTGATCCTGGCCTTCAGCTTCCTCGGCGATGGCCTGCGAGACGCGGCCGACCCGTATACGGTGTGA
>DAOUGF010000637.1:0-10880 GCA_034429295.1 Chloroflexaceae bacterium | reverse complement strand
CGAGCGCCGAGCGTATCCTGCGCTGCTGCGCCCGAAGGGCCGCGACCAGGCCGGCGAGCAGCGGGCCGCCGAGCAGTGCCAGGGATGCGAACGCATAAAATGCGGAGGCGGGCTCCCGCAGGATCACAATGTAGACGAAGCCGAGGATGCTGCTCGTCAGAAGGCCGACGAGCGCGCCAGACCGCGCTGGCGTCAGGAGTCTGTGGTTCAGCATAGCGTGCGAATTCCGGATGCGCTTCAGGCTCCTTCCACCGCCCAGCGGGACAGATTCTGGGAAGATGTCGCCCCCTCGAACCCCGGCAGGCGGCGTGGGGAGGTATATCTCTGCCAGCCTACAGCCCGAAAGCCTCCATCGCCCGGCCGGTCAGCTCCTCCACCGTCGTCGTGGGGTCGACCGGGATGACGTTCACGCCCAGGCGCTGCGCCTCTTCGTGCAGGCGGCGGGTGAACATGGCGTCGCGCTCGAGCAGGTTGCGGAGCGCCCGCTCGGGGTTGCTCGTCTTCCCGATAAACGCCCACTGCGTCCCGCCGCGGCCCTCAAAGACAGCCTCGCGGAACTCGGGGGTTGGGATGAGCCAGACAGCGCGCCGGCGCTCGGCGAGGAGCGGCTGGACGAGGCGCGGCAGCAGCCGGAAGCCCTCCACGATGACGCCGGGGCGCTTGGGCAGGCGCAGGATGTCCTCGATGATCATGTTGAAGCCCTCGCCCTGGTACCAGTGGAAGGTCTCAAGCATCGTCTGCGGCGAGCGGTTCACCCATCGCTCGTCCATATCCATCGCCATGAACGCGTGGAGCAGGGGGCAGCTCTCAGGCGTGCTCCGCCGCGCGTGGTCCGACATCACGTCGTCGGTGATGTAGAGCTGGAGGCCGCGCTCGGCCGCGATGCGGCGGGCGATCGTCGTCTTGCCCGCGCCGCTCGCGCCGCCGATCCAGTAGACGTGCCGGAGCTGCTCCCGAAGCGCCTCGGCGTCGGCGGCCGGCGCGTGTGGTTCAGTTCGCATGCGTCACACTTCCCTTTAGTTCCAGACATTCCGCGGCGCGCGAACGTACCTCCGCGGCGTGTGGCGGCCGCAGCTGGAGGAGGTGGCAGTGTATAATCCGAGCGGGAGGACGCTCCCACAGCTCGATCGCCGGGGGCGCTACCGCGGATGGCGGTGCAGCGGCGACCGATCCCCGACCAGCCAGATGTGCCCGAACGGGTCTCTGAACCCGCCCTGGCGGTGGGTGCCCCAGGGCATCTGGTGGTTCCGGATCGGATCGAAGGCGCCGTCCGCCCCTGCCGCGACTGCGCGCGCGATAAACGCGTCCGGATCATCGCAGAACACTTCGACACGGGTGGAGGTGATCCCAAGCTTGGCCGGGCTCTCCCAGCCGTTGTTCTCGGGCTCGCCCAGGAAGAACGGCGCGCCGGCGACCTCCAGCCCGGCCACGCCGCCCAGGTCCCACAGGAGCGTCGCGCCGAGCGCGCGCTGGTACCACGCGGCCGCGGCCGGCGTATCGGGGACCGCGAGCATCACGGAGATGACGGGCTGGTCGGGGGGTGCCATAGCGCTGCTCCTTTTCCAGGGGCGAATGTCGGCGGCGACCGCCGCGGCACGAGGGGCGCCTCCGCATCGATACGTGGGACAGCACAAGTGTACCACAGCCGCGCAAGCGGCTGGGGGAAGGCTGACAGAAAGGACTCATGATGGAAGGCTGGAAAGACGGCGACGTCCTGGTGAACGGCGTCCGGCTGCGCTACCACCGGAGCGGCGGCGACCTGCCGCCGGTGGTCCTCGTCCACGGGCTGACCGACCACGGCTGGTACTGGGCTGCGCTGGCCCGCGCGCTGGCGCCGGCCTACGACGTCGTCCTGTACGACGCGCGCGGCCACGGCGAGTCAGACCCCTCGCCGCAGGGCTACACCCTGGACATCCTCGCGGGCGATCTCGTCGCGCTCGTCGCGGCGCTCGGGCTGGAGCGGCCGGCCGTGATCGGGCACTCGATGGGCGGCTCGACCGCCAGCGTGGCGGCGGCGGAGCACCCCGGCCTGTTCCGCTGCCTGGTGCTGGAGGACCCGGTCTGGCCCGACCCGAGCCGCGCCTGGGACCCGGCGTCGCTGATCGCGTCCTGGCGCGCCAACCTGCTCGAGAACCAGGCGACGCCGCGCGAGGCGCTCATCGCCAGGCAGCGGGAGGCAGCGCCGGGGTGGGCCGACGAGGACTACGAGCTGTGGGCGGACTCGAAGGCGGCGGTGCGCCCCGAGGCGCTCGAAGTGCTGGCCTCGTTGGCGCGGCCCTGGGTGGAGGATGCCCGGCGGATCGACTGCCCGATCCTGGTGCTGACGGGCGAGCCCGCGCGCGGCGCGATCGTCGACGAGGCTGCGGAGGCGGCCCTGCTGGCGGCCCGGCCGGACGCGCGCGTCGTGCGGATGAGCGGCACGGGGCACCAGGTGCGGCGCGAGCGCTTCGCCGCCTACCGGGACGAAGTGCTGCGCTTTCTCGCGCAGCCGCACACAGAACGATGAATCCCAGAGCCGAGCAGTACATCGCCGAGCTGCGGCAGAGCCCGGACGTGCTGGGCGTGCTCCTGTTCGGCTCGTGGGCGCGCGGCACCAACCGGCCGGACAGCGACGTCGACCTGCTGGTGATCGTGCGGCGCGGGTTTGCCCGCGTCGTGGAGGAGCGCGAGGGGCAGGCGTTCGAGATCATCTTCACGACTGAGGATGACGCGGCCGCGTTCTGGCGTGCGAACCCCGACGACGCGGCGGACCTCTGGCAGTGCGCGCGGGTCGTCTTCGACCGGGACGGCGTGATGGAGCGGCTGCGGCGCGTGGGGCAGGAGATCCTGGCGCGGGGCAAGCCGCCCATCTCGGCCGAGCAGGAGGCGCACGCCCGCTTCGACGCCCACGACCAGCTGCGGGCGATCGAGGCGCTCGCGGGCACCGACCCGCGCACCGCGCGGCTGCTCCTCTCCGCGAAGGTGCTGCAGCTGACAGAGCTGTACTTCGACCTGCGGCAGCTCTGGCGGCCGCCGCCCAAGCAGCGCCTCGGGGTGCTCCAGCGCCAGCACGCGCCGTTCCACGAGAGCGTCGCGGCCTACTACGACGCCCACGCGCTGCCGGACCAGATCCGGGCCGCCAAGCAGATCGCCGCCGCCGTGTTCGAGCGCGGGAGCGGCTCGTAGGAGCGCCGCCGGGCGATCGCGGCGCTCCCAGCATCGAGGTCGGCTTCAGTTGGCTCACGGAGGTGCTGCACGCCAAGAAGCCATCCGTTTCGTCGGTGATGCGCTGTACGAGTCGTTCCGCGATGAGGGCTTCGCCGACCTCTACCCCTCCCAACCGCCAACCGGCGCTCTCGCCCGTCCTGCTGTCCTTAGCGCCTGCTCACGCACGGCGCCGAGGGACGCGCTTTCCAGGCCATCTTCGCGCAGCTCAATAGCTCGGCTTCTTCAAGCAGAAGGGCATCCAGCGCACCGACAGCACCGCGATCTTCACCCACCACCGGCTGCTGCACTGCATCGAGCTGTGCGTCGAGACCATGCGCACCACCATCAAGAGCCTCATCTATCACGACCCCGAATGGTCGCGCGCTAACCTGCCGGCCCAATGGGAAGAACGCTACGCCAAACGCTGCAAGTCCGAACACATGAAATGAGGAGGGGTGCCAGGCGCTCAGGGTGATTGCCGGCGACGACGGACTGCTCTCGCGCCTTGTCCAAAGTCGCGCTTACTGCCAAAGCCACGCATTCCCGCTTTGCATCGCGGTCACAGCTCGAGGCGCAGCCAGTGGAGGTGTCCACTCGCATCCCCTGCGATGACTCGTAGCTCGCTGGGGTGGAAGGCGCAGCACGTGAGCTCTGAATCAGCGAACCACACAGCGAGGCAGGCACCGTTTGTCACGTCCCACAGCCGCAGGGTGCGGTCATACGAGGCACTGGTGAGCAGCCGCCCGTCCGGGCTGAACTCACACGCCGCCACTTCTCTGGTGTGCCCCGCGAGAACGTGGAGCGCGTGCCCTGTCGTGACGTCCCATACGCGCAGGGTACTGTCATACGAGGCACTGGTGAGCAGCCGCCCGTCCGGGCTGAACTCACACGCATTCACCGCATTGGTGTGCCCTTCGAGGACGTGGAGCACGCGCCCGCTCATTGGCGAGCGTATCGACGATCGCCGCAAGGTGGTCACTCGCGATGTCCGAGTAAGGGACCGCTTGTTGCAGCGTTTCTGGGAGGCCGTCTAAAAGCTGGCGCCGGGTCGCGGGGTCGTCGATATTCGGCAGCTGCTGAAGGAGGGCGAGCAGCCGATCGCGGTCGTCGGGGGGCAGGAAGGTCATAGCGGCGCCCTACTAAACTGACAGCCGCGGCCATGCAGTCCGCGCATGAGTGAGCACACCACACGTCATCGCAGCTCCTGCGAAGGTCTGCTGACATGACGCTCGGAGCGGATGGCGTGTCGTGACGAGTATAGCATGCGCGTTCAGCAACGCTCTCTCTGTCATCCGATCCTGTGGGCAATCACCTCCGTGCGGTGCCTCCTCGACATCGCTCTTACAGCTCGAGGCGCAGCCAGCGGAGGTTCCACCTTCATCACCCGCCATGACACGCGGCTCGCTGGAGGGCACAGCACCTGAGCCTTGAATCAGCGAACCATATAGCGAGGCAGGCGCCGCTCGCAACGTCCCATACCCGCAGGGTGTGGTCTTCCGAGGCACTGACGACACAAAGGAGGGCGGACAAGGGCCTGAATTGCCCGTATCCGCCCCCTGGTTACGCTCGCTGCCGGAGCTGTTGCGCTTGGTTAGCGGATCACCAGCGGGAGAAACAGCTGACCGCCGTCGGCTTCCGGCTGCGCGTTCACCGTGAGCACGAAGCTGGTGCTGGCGCTCATGTTCCCGTCGGAGACGGTGATCGTGACGGTGGCGGAGCCGGTCTGGCCAGCCGCCGGGGTGAGCGCCACCGTGCGGTTCGCCCCGCTGCCGCCGAAGGCGATCCCCGCGTCTGGCAGCAGGGTCTGGTTCGACGAGCTGCCGCTCACGCTCAGGTCGCCCGGCGCGCTCTCCGCATCCCAACCGTGAAGCTGACCGCCGGAATCGCCTCTCCCACCGCCACTGTGATGTCGGCGATCGTCGAGATGCTCGGCGCCGTGTTGGGCTCGGCCAAGCTGAAGATGCGGATCGCGCTATAGTCAGAGGAAGCGTAGCCGGGCGCGTGCCCGCGTATGCGCAGGCAGTAGGTCCCGCTCGTCGCAGGCGTCGTCCAGGCATAGCTGGTCACCCCCGGGCCGGTGGTGACGATCGGCGTCCAGACGATCTGATCCTGCACCCGAATATCGTCGACCCACCAGCCACCCTGAGCAGCTGAGTTCGCTGCAACAGCATCGGATAAACCGAATCCTCACTCTAGAGCCCTGGTAGACAAAATGAGCCCTGTGGTTACCGTCTCCAACCGTAACCGGGTGCGCGAGTGTCGTATTATCCGTACAAGGAGGAGTCGGCCTCCCTTTCATGCACATCCGCTCTTCTACAGCAGACACCTCCTCTCATCCTCATAGTGAGGTGTCACCATGCAACTCAATCGTAAGCCACTGATCGTCTGGGGATCGCGGATTAGCGTGGGTGTCATCTGGCTCCTCGTGCTGCGCCTTATGTTCGATGAGCGCGCTTTTTGGGGCAGCGCCTGGCAGGCGCCACTGACATGGATCAACTTCTTGATCGCTCCGACGCTTGCGCTGTTCATGTTGGCGCTCGCTGTCGAGGTCGTTACAGAGGAGTGGCTGTCCGGCACAATGCACCGCGTCACGCGCCAACTCCTTTTCTGGATGCCACGGATACTAGGCGTTCTCTTCTGTCTGATGCTGGCCCCCTTAGCCTTCGATGTCTTCAATAGGGGCTTGGGCTTTTGGCAGACGATCGGCGCGCTGTTGATCCACCTGATGCCGGTGCTTATGCTGCTGGCGCTGTTGGTGGTCGCGTGGCGTTGGGAGTGGCTCGGTGGAGTAGCTTTCGGACTGTTCGGGCTATGGATGCTGTCCCTCTACGTCAAGGAGCCCAATCCGCTCAGTACATGGGTGCTCATAGTCTTTAGCCCACTGCTAATCGCCGCGCTCTGGGGGCTCAACTGGATCTATCATGCTGAGGTGCGCGGTCACCCACGGGCCACGACATCGTAGTCTCCCTGGTTGAGGAGATGAACGGGCAGTGTCTTTGGGCAAACCGCTTCCGGGCCAGCACCCCGAGAGATGGGTTTGGCTTTGATGGCTGCGGGCTAACGGCTTGCCCATCACCAATAGAATTGCGAGACGCTTTGCCCTAGCGCGCAAGCCCAGGTCGCAGAGCGTGATCGGCGCGGCCCATCGTCGCGAAAGGCCGTCTCGCGGAACACGTTGCCGGGAGCACTGGCCGTCCCAATCCCCATCGACCACCTCGCCGCGGTCGTTCAGCAGCCAGGCGAGCTGACACCCCCAATCCAACGGCCGTTCGAGAGGCCTTTGTCGCCGGGCGGCTGCCGGCTGCGTCTGTGCCGTCGGGGGTGAGCAATGCTATGCCCAAGGGTCGATCCGGCCAGGAAGGCGTCGGCCCGCTCGCCCTCTAGCCGTGCAGCAGGCGATGCAAGCGAGAGCTGTCGGGTAAGCGAAGGGGCCAGGCACGGTCGCTGGCCGCCAGCCAGCGAGAGAAGGCGCGATAGCGCCCGCCCTTGAGCGCAAAGACCAGGCCGACGGTGACGATCTCACTCGCGTACAGCCCGGCATCGGAGCGCTTCTTGATCGAGCCAAGCTGCTCGTCTACAATGAGGAACAGGCTGACGATGATCTCCTCCGCCGGCGGAGCGTCCCCCTGTGCTGTGGGCTTGTGCAAGTCAGCAGAGGGACGGTGATGCTTTGGCAACTCCTGTCTCGTCCGGCTCTCCTCACCTGCCGCCGCTGGCCTCCCACCCCCTCAACCAACTCGCAACATTAAAGGAGCGCGATTTGGATCTGTTTGAACTCGCTGTTCTGGGCCTGCTCGGTATCGCGGCTGCAACAGCAATCGGGCCACGGCTTGGCATTGCTGCTCCGCTGCTGTTAACAATTGCCGGTATTGCGGCCAGCCTGCTTCATATTGTGCCGGAGGTCGAGATTGAACCAGAGTGGATCCTCGCCGGCGTGCTGCCGCCCCTGCTCTACTCGGCGGCGGTCTCGATGCCGACAATGGAGTTCCGGCGCGACTTTCGAGCGATCAGCGGGCTGTCGGTCGTGCTTGTGGTGCTCAGCTCGGCTGCGCTGGGGCTGCTCTTTTCCTGGCTCATACCGGAGATCGGGCTGGCCGGTGGAATCGCCTTGGGCGCAATTATCAGCCCAACCGATGCGGTGGCAATCTCGATTGTGAAACGGCTCGGGGTGTCGGCGCGGGTGGTTGCGCTGCTGGAGGGCGAGAGCCTGCTGAACGATGCGACCGCGCTTGTACTGCTGCGCTCTGCGATTGCCGGCATGGCTGCCACCGTATCGGTTTGGGGCGTGGCTGGGGATTTTCTGTATGCGGTGGCAGTTGCGGTGACGATCGGGGTTGTGGTTGGTGCGCTGAATCTCCGGATACGAGCCCGCGTTGCAGACCCGACAGTTAACACGGTGATCTCGTTTACCATCCCGTTTATTGCGGCGATCCCCGCCGAGCATCTCGGCGCCTCCGGCCTGGTGGCCGCCGTTGCCGCTGGCCTGGTGACAGGGAAGGGTGCGCCGCGCTTCCTCTCGCCACGGCATCGCTTATCCGATAAGCAGAACTGGCATACTATCGAAATGGTGCTGGAAGGGGCGGTCTTCCTGATTATGGGCCTGGAGCTGACCTCGATCATCGAGGCTGTTCAGGCGGATATCTATGGGATCGAGCTGGCGATCGGGATCGCGCTGTTGGCTATTCTGACGGCGGTTCTGGTTCGAGCGGCATATGTGGCTCCTCTGCTGGCTGGTTTGCAGGCACAATCGCGCCGCAGTGTCGCCATAAAGGCAGCAATATCAAGCTTTCGGGATCAGCTTGAGGCATCGACGATAGACACGTCCAATCACAGCGAGGAGGCGTCTGGCTTCCGCCAGGAGCTCCTCTCTCGCTCGAACGAGCGTTTCCGCAACCGCCTGCGCCGCATGGTGGCCGATGGTGACTATTTTCTGGCGAAGCCGCTCGGCTGGCGCGAGGGTGCGATTGTTGTGTGGGCCGGGATGCGCGGCGTCGTGACGCTTGCCGCAGCCCAGACCCTGCCAGCCACAATGCCCAGCCGCCCCCTGCTGATCTTGATCGCGTTCTGCGTTGCCGTAGGCTCGCTCCTGCTTCAGGGCAGCACACTCCCATGGCTTATTCGCGTGCTCAGGCCCGCCGGGGTCGATCACAAGGCGCTGGAGGAAGAGCACGCCCAGCTAAAGCGCCTGCTCAACAGCGCCGCAGCCGAGGCGCTTGAAGACAGCGAGCCAGATGAGATGGTCCACCGCTTTCGAGAGTACCTTGCGCATGGGGACCAAGAACTGAGCGACCAACTGCAAACCCTGGGGCAGCTGCGATTGGCTGTCCTTGATGCCCAGCGTAAGGCACTGCTCGACGTGCGTGACCACGGTGAGTTTAGTGCGGAGGCGCTGAGCGCCGCCCTCGAACATCTCGATGCCGATCAGATCAGCCTTGAGCTGAAGAGCAGTTCCTGGAGCGCCTAACGCGCATCATGTCCTTGGCTCAGAACCGCCTCCGCACACCTCTCCGCCATATACCCAACGCCATCACTTAACCGGACTGCGGACGCGGGCCTCGAGGATGGCGGCTATTTCGCGGGCAGCGACGCCGCGAAGGCCACGCCCTTTCCCTCCCAGTCCGCTAGGTCCTCGTCGGTCGCAACACCCGCTGGCGCCACCATCACCATGCCCTTCATAGGGCGACCTGTGAAGTCGGCCCTGCGGGCGTGTGGGTGGGCCAGGGCAGCCGCTACCTGCTCAGGACCGACGCGGACCATCAACGCATCGCCGAGGATCCCGCAGCACATATTGCCGCGCAGCATAAACGTCAATCCGCCGAACATCTTCTGCTCGCGTATCTCGCCCTGTTCGAGCAGGATCGCCCGCACACGCTGTGCGAGTGTCTCGCTATATGCCATCCGTGCTCCTCCATTGCCCGCATACACGACGTGAACGTAGGACAGGTGGCGTTCTATTTACGCCTTCCTACGGCTGACTTGATAGCAGGCCAGAATATTACCTGAGCCGTGCCACTGGCGGGTGTGGATCAGCTTGAGCGAGATGGGCGGGCGACCGTTGAACAGCGGGATGCCCTCGCCAGCGATGATTGGAAACGTCGTCAGATGCAGCTCGTCCACCAGATCATGCGCGAGCAGACTATTCCAGAGCACGCGCCCCTGAAGAATCAGGATATCTCTACCAGCCTGCTGCTTCAGTGCACCGATCGCTTTGGGCGCATCTGCCACTTTGACGATGTGCGTATTCTCCCACGGGGCGAGCTCCTCACGGGTGAGCTTGTCCGAAACAACCAGTTTATCGACGCGTTTGATCAGTTCTGCAAACTCACGCCGAATAGGAGTGGCTTGCGGGTTATTCAACACAGACGTCCAATACTGCTTGTTGCCTAAAAAGGAGGTGCGACCACTCAGGATGAGGGTATCTGCAGCCCGCAGCCGTTCGGTATTGTAGTAATCGAAGCTCTGGTCACCGGCGTAATCTTCGTGGTAGAACTCAAACAGGCCGTCGATTGTTTTGTCCTTCGCTTCGTAGTAGCCATCGAGGGTGACAAAGTTGCTGACAATCAGTTTGCGCATGCGCTAGCTCCTCGTCCGGTGACGGTGAATGCACTGCGCACAGCTTACATCCGCGATGTGTCAGTGACTGTCACACAGGCGAGCGTTCGGAGCAAGCTACCCACTGCCGCATCGTGAGCATGCCGTGTGCTGCGCTCACACGACGGCCCCGCTCCTTTCCAGGGGAGCAGGGCCGTCGTGGTTCGCCTACGCCTCAGCTTGCGGGCGGATCAGCCATACATCAGCGGTATAACGCGGCGGTAGATTGGCACCGCGACTGTCGTCAAGGTCAGGTTGCCAACGCGGCTCGGGTTGCTTGTGGCGGTGGCCGTCACAAGGACGCTGACAGTAGCATTGCCCGCCGCATCGTGCGGGATGGTCACCTCGACGGAGACAGTCGCGCTCGCTCCTGGTGCGAGCGGCCCCACCTCGGATACGCTAAGTGTAGTGGGCCAACTGTTGCCGGTGACGGCGAGCGAGAAGCTGTCGCTGATATTGCCGGTGTTGGTCAGCGTGAGGCTGTAGCGCACCACCGCGCCGGGCCAGGCCGCCTGCGTCGTGACGGGGGTGCTGAAGGCGAAACCGCGCACCGCGCCTGCGGTCGTCGTCAGGCTCGCCGCGCCCATCTGGCCGTCGTCGGCCAGGGAGGTGGCCGTGACCTGGACGGTGTCGGCGGCGCCGACCGGCGCGCCGCCGGGGATGCTCACCGCGATCTCGGCGGTGGCCGCCGCGCCGGGCGCCAGCGGGCCGAGGGTCGGCGCGCTGAGCGTGGTGGGCCAGCTGTGGCCGGCGAGGGCCAGCGCGAAGCTGTCGGTGATGGTCCCGGTGTTGGTCAGCGTGAGGCTGTAGCGCACCACCGCGCCGGGCGCGTCCGTCTGCGCCGTGATGGGGGCGGCGAGCTGGAGCCCGGCGTGCCCGACCACCAGCGTCACCGGGATGCGCAGCGCCTCGGGCGCATCCGTGACCGCCTTGAGCTGCGCGTGGTAGGTCCCCTCCGGGAGCGCGCTGGCGTCGACGCTGAGGCTCACGACCTGGGCGGTGCCGACCGCCACCGCCCCGCTCGTCGGCGACTCGCTCAGCCACGGCACATCGGCGGCTGGTCGCAGCCTCTCGGCGCGGTTGACAAACACAGTCACCGACCG
>DAOUGF010000636.1:0-2976 GCA_034429295.1 Chloroflexaceae bacterium | reverse complement strand
GTAGGAGCCAGAGTCGACGAGCCTCTGATACGCCTCTCGGCTCTGCTGAACATAGGGCGGGACGCTGCGCGGGAGCCAGTCCGAGGGCACACGTCCATCAGGGTCGATGATAGCGACGAGTGCCCCGAGCATCGCCTGGAACCGCTCATCTTTATGGGCCATGCCGTTGCGGGGATTATAGAGCGGGACGCCCGCCTTCCGCAGTTCCTTTGTGAAGGTCCCGATTGATGCCGAGGTCTCGCGGGTGCTGAAGCTCAGCAGAGCGATCTGGCTGTAATCGCTCACCAGCCCATCGTCCTTGAGCTCACGGATGATGCGGGCAACCTTTTTCGCCGCCGCGGGGTTATCTTTCTCCACGACCGCCATCACCCCTGGGTAGCTGCTGGGGAGGCCAGCCATGGAGAGAAGCTTATCCTTATTGGGGGCGCGCACGCGGATGCGCGGGTCCGGGTCGTACATCTTCGGGTGGTGCCTGATATAGCGGTTAACCCAGCCGACCACGCCGCTGTGGCTCCTGCGGTTCTCGCGGAGCGTGACCTGGGTGGGCTCGAGCCCAAGGAAATGGAGGCAGGCACGGTCGAAGTCGATCAGCGACTCGACGGTGGCTCCGCGGAAGCGGTACAGGGACTGATCGTCGTCCCCAACCACCGTGAGGTCCCTCGATGCTCTGGCAAGCTCGAAGTAGATGGCCTCCTGGATCGGGTTCGTGTCCTGATACTCGTCCACGATGACCTTGATGCCAGCCTCCCCCATCCCGCCGAGCCACTGTTTGCCCTCGGCGCATTTCAGATACTCCAGAAAATGGGCCTGCAGGTGCGCTTGGTCGACGCGGCGCTCGTCCGCGAGGGCCTTGCGGTACGCCTCGTAGGCGACGCCCAACCTCACAAAGTGGGGCTCTGGCGAGGCCTGGAGGACCGAAGGGCTGATGCTATTCTCGGTCAGGCGGTTGAAGAGCTTACAGGCGCCCTCAGCTCGCTTCGCGCTGCTGGGCGCGTAGGGGGCGCCCGCCTCGAGGAGTCCGAAGTGCTGCCAGAAGGCAATATCATCGCACTTCATGAGGGGGTTGTTCGACCGCCGGACGAAAAACTGCTGGGTCAACTCATCCTCCAAAACCCGGGCCCGGAAAGTCGGCTCATAGCGCTGGTCTTGCAGGATGCGCGAGCACAGGCTATGGAGTGTGCCGATAAGCATCTGCGACACGTCGATCGTCTCCGCCTCCTTCACGCCTGCCGCGACAAGCTGGTCCTTGCCCCTGATGATGCGGGACTCGAGCTCGGCCGCGGCCTTTCGGGTGAAGGTTGTGAGAAAGATCGTCTCGGGGGCAGCCCCGTCGACAAGGATGCGCTTGAAGACGAGCCAGACGAGGGTGTGGGTCTTCCCCGTGCCAGGCCCAGCGACAATCCAGAGCGGCTTTGTGAAGCAGTGCGTGACCGCCCGAAGCTGATCGCCATTCAGGGGCAGAGTGTCTCCGTGTGCGCGGCGCAGCGCTAAGAGGTAGCGCGTGATCTCCATTGTTATCCTCCACTCGCTGCTGCGAGTATTTCCCGCACTACCCCGCTCTTGCCGCGGCACTTCGGCCAGATGATGCGCCCTGTGATCTCGCCGGCCCGCTGCAGGTCGCGCACGAGGTTGGTCAGGTCATGGCCCGTATAGCGAGCGATAACGACCACCAAGTCGCGGCCGAGCACACGCTCGCGCACCTTCTCTCGGTCCACATGGTCCTCGCTAGAGGGCGCGACCTCGAGGAAGTCGACCAGTTGGTTACGCTCGCGCAGCTCGCGCTCGACCTCGCGGCGCGTCGCTACGTGCCCGCCTACGATGGTCAGGCTCACGTCGGCGAGGCTGACCGCGGCGGCCTCCTCGACGACCTCAGCTGGCACCGCTAGATCTCGCTCTGCCAGCGCCTGGCGTTCGGCCTCGATCTGTCGAGCCAGTTCATCGGCCACATCGCGGCTGAGGAAGTGCAGCGCACGCCGCAGGTCGGCGATGTAGGCCGACATTGGCCGGCCCTGCCGAAGCGACTCGCTCAGCTCATCAGCTGCGATAGATTGGTACTCGAGGGCCAGCAGGTCGGCCAGGCCCGGCACATTGGGGACGAGGCGTTCGAGGCTCTCCAGCAGATCAAACTGCTCCTCACGGCTGATCGCACCCTCGCGACGGAGCTCGCGCAGCAGCTTGGAAGCCGCGTCAAGCCCTGGCATGTCACCGGTCTCCCCGAGGTACTCCAACCAGTCGGCGAGCGACTCGCGCAGGCGCTCAGGCCGCTCGGCGGCTCGCCGCAACTCGACGCGCTTCCTGAGCACCCCCTCGGCGTCGGGCCGCTCCCGCAGCCGGCGACCCGCCCGCTCGATGTAGCGGTCTAGGTACTCGGCCTCCTCCTCGCCACTCAGCAGGCCGTAGCCAGCCCCGGCGGCGATCTCAGCCATTACCCGGCAGTCTTCTGCGGTCAGCGCGTTGGGGATCACCTCAAGAGCCAGTTGGTATGGCTCAGCCGCCCGCTCCAGGTCCTGCGCCGCTGCGAGCGCCCGGCCATAGGCCAGCGCTATCTCGGCTGTGCGCTCGCCCGCGCCCCAAGCGCGCTCCAGCAGCGGCCGGCCTTGGGCGGGCTCCCCGAGGGCGACCAGCGCGGCCCCTCGTAGCCCTGCGAGGCGCGGGGTCAGTTCGCCCCGCCCGCTCAGCTCGTCCAGAGCCTCACGTGGCCGACCTGCCGAGAGCAGCAGCGCCGCCACCCGATCCACGACGTCGTCCGCCGCTCGCTCGGAGCGGTATAAGGCAAGGGCCTTGTCCACGTCGCCGAGCGCCGCATGGGCGTCTGCCAGAGCGATCCGTACCGCCGCCGCGGAAGGGTACTGCGCGCGCAGTTCCTCAAGCGGCGCCAGGCGCTCTTTAGGGGCGACTCCGACGAGCGCCGCAAGACGCTCGGTGATGGGTGTGGAGGCCTCGCTCACCTGTGACAGTGAATCGCCGTCGGCCTGC